>NZ_JAAKOE010000003.1:0-294665 GCF_049171255.1 Aeromonas sp. 603757
CCCGAGCGGCCAAAGGGATCAGACTGTAAATCTGACGGCTCTGCCTTCGAAGGTTCGAATCCTTCTCCCTCCACCATCATTCAGAAAACCCGGCTTGGCGCCGGGTTTTCGCATTTCTGGTCTGCCCAATCCGTTATTCCTCTGCCCTCCAGCCCCTTATCGCTGTTTGCCTGCAGCCGATCGCGCAATAAAAAACGGGAGGCCTGCGCCTCCCGTTTACGTTCATATCAGCCCTGTTACGGGATGAAGCGTTACAGAGTAAAGCGATAGAAGATATCGACCGCCTGGGCCACCCCGCTCATCGCCTGCAGATAGAGCCGTGGCAATACCTCGTAGCGCAGCTTGAATTCGGCGATGGGGCTGAAGACCCCGACCCCGTACTGGAACTGCAAGCCCGGCAGCAGATAGGCCGACAGAGTCACCTGGGTGTTGTCGCCACTGCCCGCCGTATCGAGGGAGACATCGCTCATCCCCAGCGACTCGCCGATGCTCGACACCACGCCGTTGGCCTGACTCACCGCGCCGGCTACCAGCAGGCCGTTGAAACCGCCATCCTCACCGCCAGTCTGCAACCCTTTGCCGCGCAGCAGATAGGAGAGCTGTTCCGACTGCGCCATCTGCGGCTCGGAGTAGACAGTGATCTCCGGCTTGCTGGCAGGGCCAGTCACCCGCACCCCGACCGTCACCTGACCCTCGATGGTATCGGGATCCCGGTTGGCTTCGATGTTGAGGAATGGCCGATCCAGCGGACCGGAGAAGAGGATACGCCCCTCCTTGATGATAAGGTTCTGACCGTAAGCCTTGAAGCGGCCGTTGGTCAGCACCAGCTGGCCATTGCCAGCCAGCGGTTTCTCGGGGTCCTGACGGATATTGAGACCGCCGGAGACATCGGTCTTCAGTCCCATGGCATCGAGCTTCACATCGTTGCCAAGGCGGATCGCCACCTTCATCGCCAGCGGCAGACTTGCCTGCTTGGGAGCAGGGGGCAAATCGTCATAGACCACAGTCACATCATCGGAGACCGCCACTGCCGAATCCGGCAAGCTCTTGACCAGAATGCGCGCCCAGGGAATATCCACCTGACCGGTAATCCGGGTCTCCTCCCCCAGCGACACCGCGATATCGGGCGAGACTCTGACCCGGCCCATGCCCGGATATTGCGCCTCCAGATCCTTGCCCTGAATAGTGAGGCTGCCGCTGACCGGCATCTTGGCCCAACTGAGCCAGCCGCCCAACGCCAGCGGCCCCTTGCCCACCAGCATGGAGCCATCGAGCTCGGCGCGGTTGCCCTCGATCTTGAGGCGGGTCACCAGCTTAGTCAGGGTCACCATGTCGGAGTGGGTCTGCACTTCACCGTCACGCAGGTTGAGCTGGCCAAACAGCAGGGGCGCCGCCAGGGTGCCGTCGAAACGGGCATCGGCGGAGATGATCCCTTGCAGGGAGCGCACCTCAGGGATGAGCGGCGCGAAGGTATTGAGCTTGAGATCGTCAAACTTGAGCTGACCGCCGAGCAGACCGCGACCGGCGGGTTCCCTGATCAGTAGATCGGTATCGATATTGCCGATCTGTTTGGAGGCAAAATCGAGGCGAATGGCCGCCTGCTGCCGCTCGAAATCAAGGGCCAAAGCCAGCTGCTGATAGTCGGTCTTGAGGCCATCTGCCACAAAAGTGCCCGGCGTGGTTCGCACCACCGCATGCAGGGTCGGCTGATTGCCACGCCAGCTGGCACGCCCATCGGCGGAGAGCATCGCCTGCCAGCGGAAGTTGTCCGGCAACCAGGGGCGTAGCCGCTTGAGATCAAACTCGCTCAGGGCAAACTCCAGAGTGCCCTGTGCAGCGGAGACCTGACTCCCCTTGACGCAGAGGCTGGCGCCCTGGGAGCCGAGGCAAAGATCCCCCATCGCCAGCCGCTGACGCGGCAGATCGAGATCCAGTGCCCAGGGGGAGCTCAAGTCCCAACGGCGCAGCGGAGTTTTCAGCCGCAACTCGGAGAGCGCCCCGCGCCAGTGATCCCCGCGCACGCCGCCACCCAGTTTGAGGTTGGCCGCAACAGGGTCACCCTTCATGGTCAGGGTCAACAGATGCTGACTGATATCGCCGCTGAGGTTCAGGGCCAGCTGGCTGAGCTTGGTTTCGCCCTGTTTCAGCTGCGCCACCAACAACGCGAGCTCACCGGCCGGTTTGGCGCCGATCACCGCATTGCCCTTGAGACTAATGCCCTTCAGGTCGGTGCCGGCATAGTAGAGCCGGTCGGAGACGAGATCCGCATCGATTTTTGGCGTCTGCTGATTGCCACTGACCTTCACCTGTCCCTTGATATCCCCTTTCAGGCCGGGATAGATCCCCCCCAGCTGGGGAGCCTGCAGGTTGGCATCGAGCTTCCATTGGGCAGTGCTGATGCTGCCCTTGGCCTGCAACTGGTTGGGGCCACTTTGCAGCGAGAGCGCCGGGATCTGCCACTCCATCTTGTCGTTGCCGCTAAGCTCCCCCTTGAGGGCCAGCGGGTACTGGTTGAGCTTGCCATCCACCTTGAGCTTGGGCAGTTTCAGCTCCCAGTGGCCCGCTTCGTTCATCACGAAACGGCTCTCCAGCTCACCGGCCAGCGTCCCTTTCAGCTCAGGCAACAGCTCGGCCGGATTGATCCCCTTGAACAGAGTGGTCCCCTGCCACTCGATCCCCTTGTTCCATGCCAGCTTGCCATCGAGCTTGAGCTCCCCCTTGAGGGCATTGAGCTGCAAGGCGATCTTGCTGAGCCGCTCCAGATCCCCCTTCCCGTCCAGCGCAAGCTTGAAGGGGGGGACATCGGTCCCCTTGCCGGAGGTATTGAGGGCAAACTGGTAGCCGGAGAGCTTGCCCTTGGCAGTCAGGCTCCCTTTGTCCAGCCGATAGCTCGGCTCATCTTTGGCTGGCTTGTGAAGAGGCCAACCGAGGCTCTTCCAGTCGAGGGCCAGATCAAAAGGGAGATCCGGGTCGAGGGCTGCCAGCGAGCCCTTGAGATTGGCGGCAACCGGCCCCTTGGCCGACAACGCCAACCCCAGCTTGCCAACCGAACCGTTCAGCGCCAGCGTGGCCTGCTCACCCTGCAGCTCGCCATCCAGCAGCCCCTTGCGGGCCTTGGCATCCAGCGTCACCGCCAGCGGGTAGTCGTCACTGAGCTGGATGTGTCCCTTGAGCGCCAGATCGGCCATGGCGTGGCGCAGCGAGAGCTCGCGCACCTCGATGCGATCGTCGGCAGCAGTGGCCGACAGCAGCAGCTTGTCGAGCCCTTCGATCAGCTCGCCCTGCTTATATTGCACCCGGGTCGCACTGACCCCTTCCAGCTGGATGGGGAAAGGAAGGTGAATGGCGGGCAGGAGAATGGGGGCTGCCTTTGCCGTATTCGCAGCTGGCGTCCCTTTACCCTGTTTGGCTGTCTTGGCGCTGGCCTTGTCGTTGCGCGCCACCGCAGCACCGGCTTGCTTCTCGTTAGCGGCCGGCTGCTTGGCAGATTTGGCTGCGCTGGCGGGTGCCGCATCATCCAGCGTCACCTTCAGGTTATCGAGCACCGGGCCGCGCACAATCAGCCCCTTGCGATTGAGGGTGGCGCCGATATCGAGGGACCCCAGGGTCACGGCAACACCGGGCACCGCCAGATCGAGATCGGCTACCTTGAGGCTGTCGACCTGAATTTTGAGTGGCAGCGGGCGCCAGACAAAGGGTTCTGAAGGCTCTTCCGGTGCAGGCTCCGAGTCAGCCACCTTCACCACCGGATGAGTCACTTCAAGCGACTTGATCCAGAGTTTGCCCTGCAGCAACTTGCCCAGATCCCAGTCGAGCACGGCGCGATCCACAGTGACATCCACCAGCTCATCCTGCCAACCCGCCCCTTCCAGAGTCCAGCCATAGCCAAGCTGACCGGCCACCAGCTCCCCCTTGAGAGAAGGCAGTGCTCCCTTGGCCTGTTGCCACAACCACTTGTTGCCCTGATGGGTAAAGCCCAGCAGGCTGACGCCGATGAGCAGCAGGAACACCAGCCCCATCAGCCAGAGAAAAATGCGTTTTAGCCAGATCACAATGCAGACCCCCGCGCAAGATACAGCCGCAGCGGCCAAAGAAAAAAGCGTTTAGACAACATCATAATTCAGGCCCCAATGCGAAATGCAGCCGCAAGGGCTTGTCCTCTTCCGATACCCCGACCGCCAGATCCAACCTGACCTGACCGATGGGGGTGACCCAGCGTACACCGACGCCGGTACCTATTTTCCAGGGTTCGCTGTAATCGGTGGTGGAGGTGCCGCCATCCACAAACATGGCCCCCAGCCACTTCTCGCTGAAGCGGTAGTTGTATTCCAGACTGGCCACGCTGGTGTAACGACCACCGGTCAGCTTGCCATCCGGCCCGGTGGGGGAGATGCTCTCGTAACCAAAGCCGCGCACCGTCTGATCGCCACCGGTAAAGAAGCGCAAAGACGGCGGCACCAACGAGAAGCTGTCACCTATGATGGCCCCCTGCTCGGCCCGCATCAGGAATCTGTGGTTATCGCCAAGAGTTCGCAGCCACTTGCTGCGCCCCCACACCCGCATAAAGCTGATGTCGGAGCCCCATCTGGGATCGGAGAACTCCAGCGTCAGCTGCTGGCGATCCCCCCAGTCGGGCACCAGAGTGCCGCGCACCCGCAGCCGGGACCAGGAGACCCCGGGGATCAGCAGCAAGCTGTTCCCCTCGTCGGCGCCCTGGGTATAGATCTCGTTCTCCAGCCGGATAAAGACGTCCCGATCCCAGCTCTCCGGCCGTCGCGTCCAGCGGTGTACACCGATGGTAGTGAGATCGGAGCGGGTATCGTTGTTGTCCTTGTACTGGTAGCCGGTCTGGATGGAGTAGTAGTCCCTCAGCGGGTTACCCACCGGGATCTGGTAGTCGAAGCTGAGCTCGGCCTCCGGCGCCGACACCTTGGCGGTGGCAAAGAGACGGTGGCCGTAGCGGTTGACCCAGGGCTTCTCCCAGGTGGCACTCATCCGCGGCCCTACGTCGGTGGCATAACCGATACCGGTCTCGATTTCGTGATCGACCCGGTTATCCAGCGTCACCGCGATGGGAACCCGATAGTTGCTCGCCTCGCTCAATACCGGCTTGATATCTACCTGACGGAACAGCTTGGTGGAGGAGACATCCTGCGACATCTCGGCCAGACGGATGGCGAGATAGGGGTCGCCGCTCTTGATGTTGATAAGCGGGCGAATAAGGTGAAGCGCTTCGGGGGTGGCATCGTAGCGGATCTCGCCAAAACGGTAGCGATGGCCCGATTCGAACAGAATAAAGATCTCCGCCGTCCCCTTGTCCGGGAACACCTTGACCTGACTCTTGCTCAGCTTGGCATCAAAGTAACCGCGGGCCAGCCCGAGGCTGCCCAGATCGGCCTTGATGGATTCATATTTGGCGTGGTTGAGGGGCTCGCCCTCTTTGAGGGGCAACTTGTCCAGCAGGGCGCTGTAGAGCTCGTCGCTGCCCGCATCCCCCTCCAGCAGAATATCGAGGCGGGAGACGATGACCGGCTCCCCTTTGTCTACCTCAATCACCACTTTGGACGGGGTTTTCTTGTCGCGACTCAGGGTGATTTTCGGCTGGTAGTAGCCATATACCTGCAGCGCCTTTTGCACGCTCTCGGTGATTTTGGCGCGGGCCGGGCGGTATTGCCGCTCCTGATAGACTGGCAGGGCATTGAGATAGGCTTCGACGTTATCCTTGTTCTCCCCTTTCAACCCCTTGACCTGATAGGTGAGCTTGGCGGCAAACGCGGGCGAAGCCAGCAGCGACAGCAACAGGCCCACCCCCAGTACCCGCAGGCCGCGGCGAAACGCAGGGCCGGACAGTGAACGCCCTGCCAGCAGGGATGAAATGCATCCTGTCAAAGGTCAATATTCCTGAATCTGTGGTGAAGGAAACCAGCGCCCTTTCGGGCCAACCCCGAATACGGCGCAGCACGCCATGCCGTGCATGGCCGTGACACAAAAATGCGCGCCAGAAAAATGGCGAACCTTATCCTAACATAGGCATCGGCCAGCGACAGCGCGGCGCCATTGGCAAATTCACCATATCTTTTAAGAGGTTGACCACAAATCACACATTTTGGTGACAATGACGCCGCCCGCTTTCCCGATGGGAGCGAACTGACCTGCCCTGAATAAGGCTCACCCCACCATCAGGCACCATTTGTCACCTCTCCTCCTCTCTTTACCACCAGAAACCCACCACGACAGAGTTTGTCGGCATCACCCCACCCTCACCGTTTAACAGGCCCGGCACACCCTAAAGCCCGCCGTAGCGGGTGATTAAGAATTGCTCGTTCAGCGCAATCGAATTATCCCGCTGCCTTTGCGAACGTCCCTCCCTCACACTTGAACCATCAACTGAAGGAGACACATCATGCATGCACGTAGCGAACAGATGGCTGACTATATTGCCGATCGTCTCGAGTTCATCACCTTTCTCGCCTGTTGCAGCGCCCTGCTGGCCCTGCTGACCGGCATGAGTGGCCAGCAGGCGCTGGCCTTTACCGCCCTGAACCTGCCGTTTGGCCTCGGCATTTTGCTGGCGATGGCGCTGCTGGCCCCCCTGCCCGCCCACTGGCGGCTGCCGGGGATCACCTTGCTGCTGGCAGGTTGCGCCCTGATGACCCTGCAACTGGGGGGCGAATGGCTCAATCCGCTGGCCATCTGGAGCCTCTACGCCCTGCTCGGGCTGGAGATCATCTGGCAAGCGCGTCCCCGCGCCATGCTGGCCACCCGTGCTCGCCAATAATACGACCGATAAAGGGCGGGCTGTGATGGCTGACGCCGGTGGCAAATTGGGGTACTCTTGCGCCCCCATTTGCTACCACCCTTGGCGTAACAACCTTCGCCATCACACCCAGGAGCGCCCCGATGAAAAAAGCCTGTGCCCAGCACATTCTGGTCAAGACCGAAAAACAGTGTCTGGAGATCAAGGAGAAGATCGAGAAGGGAGCCGACTTCGGCCAGATGGCCAAGCGCTTCTCCACCTGCGCTTCTGCAAAACGTAGCGGCGATCTGGGGGAATTCAATAAAGGGGATATGGTCAAGCCCTTTGACGATGCCGTCTTCAAGGGTGAACTGCTCAAGGTGCTGGGGCCGGTGCGCACCAAATTCGGCTTTCACCTGATCAAGGTTTTATATCGGAATTGAGAAAAAAAGAGCTGGCGTATACGCCAGCTCTTTTTTTGCTATTCAGCAATACCAATAAAGTCATTCAATAAAGGTCCAAGCTCGTCATCCTCAAGTATGCACCAACTGAGAAATGCGCTGTAGGGCGCGGAGGGTTTAACTAATAGCTTCATTCTTTCTAAAGCAATTTCTTTTTCTTGTGGCAATACCGTATCGCTATAATATTCATCCAGAAGGTCTAGTAACCGATTGTATTGTGAGAAAACTTTCTTTCTTAAGAATGATGCAGAAACAGTTTTATTCGGTGTATGGGTGCTATTAAATATCTTATCGAGCAATTCTGAAGTTAAATTTGTTTTTGCATCATTAAATTGAGCTTCTATTTGAAGCTTTTTTGCATATGGAGTTACAGGTGGAACATGCTTGATCGCTCTCAAAACATCAACGCTTGCATCACAACAATCAACAAGGTCATCATATTTAGCCAACTTTATATTATTACACCGACCGCATGAAAAATAGAGGTTATTCCAATCAAATTTTAGATTTTCATCACCTTGGTGTGGAATAAAGTGTTCCACATTTATATCTTGAGGTTCTTTCGTTTCACAAATATAGCATTTCTTATGGAATACCCGATTCAAAGCATCCCATACATCCTGTGAATCATACTTCACTTTATTAGCAAGCGAAGCCGGGGCTGGTTCATTTCTAACAACATTGAACATATTACGACCTCTTTGCCTTGCTAAGCGCAATTTTAGCCGATTTGACAAAATATAAAGACTCAGCATCCAAGGTTGTATCATCTGACGGGAGTATGTTTATCAGCGCTTCTATTCCATCCATATCAAGAGGTGATGCTTTCAATAAGGCCGCCAATTTCTCTATATTTTTTTGAAGCAAACTGGATATGGGGAGTACGCCAAACAACCCTTCTAATACAGCTTCATAGGAGTACATTGAGAGATCATTAACCTGCTCAAGACGTGATAGGTCATAGATCACCGCATCATCAACCGATGAGACGACAAATGGAGAGTGTGTACTAACAATAAACTGTACTTTTGGGAATGCTTTCTTTAAAAATGCGAGAATTTTCTTTTGTAATGAAACATGTAAATGTGCGTCTATTTCATCGATCAGAACAATCCCTGTTAATTCATCTGGGTCGATTGAGCGAAGAGATACTTTAGTAATTAGATCTGCATATACCGCCATAATTGAAGAGAAACCAGAAGATAAACTTTGAAATGTATATGGATCTTTGTGAGGCTGATGGATTTCAAATGATAAGGTATCTGATTTGAATACCAGCCTTAGACTATTGTCTTCAAATAGATCTTGTAGATCCATCTCTAGCTTATCAAACCACTTCTCAATACGCATAGCCTCTTCTGGATTATTATTTATTTTCCTTGACTCAGAAAAAGCTTGATTAGCAATATTGGAGACAAGAAACTCCTCCAACATTGACGAAGAATTTATTGCCCTATTCCTTGTGAATTCTTGATCCTGAGAACGCAACTTATCAATACTAATTACAGATGAAGGCTTAGTGATATCCGATTTTCGCATTGCTTCGAAAGTGATTAAGACACTTTTGAACCCCTGATAATTAACAATAAACTCTTCTATGTTTTTTATTTCAATTGATGGATTTTTTACACTCTCTATTTTATCCTTGGTCTCGGCAACCATTCTTTTATAATGATCATAATGTTGATCAGCTGGCCCCAACCTTTCAAAATTACTCTCGTAAGACCCCAAATTACTGTGAAGCTGATCAATGTCATAATTTTTCTTTTCAACAATGGCCTGTTGGAGCTTCGTAAATAAATATTTCATAAGTTGGGTTTTACCACAGCCATTCCCCCCAGTTAAGATCAGTGTTTTTCCATCCAAGTCAATATCAACAACCTTATCTGAATAGGGTATTTTTGTTTTGATTTTTGTTAAATAACCAGACATATAATCACCTCAATTAATATTGAGGTGATTATATTGCAATCTATGTTTTTGTGTAGAACTACATGTTTAAAATGAGAGCCCATTGGAAAAAAAGCACGCTTAGGAGATCACTTTTCCTATGGATTAAAAATCCAAGATGCTGTCACGTTCGAAAATTAACCGCCCAATTGTTTAGCGCTTACAGCACTGTACTACGTTGCTATAGCACAACAGGTATGCCTCGCTCTGCGAGAGCCATCTCACTTGCCCCATGGGCCAAACACCCTATATAAATGCATAGAAATTTACTAACGTTATCAGGCAATTAAGTTTATCCTTCTCGGCATTGTCCACATTCGACGATGGATCCCGTGCTATGCCCCGCTCTTGCTTGTGGCCCCTGCTGGCCTGGTTACTCCCGCTCGCTGGCGCCCTCGGCAGCCGCTTTCATCTCTGGCCCTGGTGGATCGGTTTTGCGATCTGTCTCATCGGAGCCCTTGTCTCCCTGATCTTGCTGGTACGCCTGCCTTGGAGCCGCAACCGCTACGCCAGCGTCCTCGGCGCCTTGCCGCTGCTGCTGCCGCTGACCTTTGTGCTGCAGGCGCTGCGGATGCCGCTGATCAACGATGTGAGCACAGATCCCTACAATCCCCCCCAGCTACGCTGGGCGGCAGAGCTCAGAACGGCGCAGGATCTGCCAATAAATAGCGCACCGCTGAAAGCAGTTGAAGCAAAACCCGGTCCTCTCTTTACCAGGGCTTCTCCTGCCGAAGTGCTGATTGAAGCCAACGAACTGATGCAGGAGCTGGGCTGGCAGGTACGACCCAGCCCGGATGGTCTGGATGCGGTGGTTACCACCGGCTGGTTCGGCTTTCAGGATGATGTTGCGCTGCGGGTCTTTGCTGGCCCCAAAGAGACCCGCATCGATATGCGATCAGCCTCCCGTCAGGGGCAAAGCGATCTGGGCACCAACCGGGCGCGGATCGAGGATTTCCTGACCCGCCTGAATGAGCGCCTCGGCCAGGCCTACAAACCCAATTTGAAACCGTAAGTGTGAAACAACAAGAAGGTAACTGATGCGCGTTGAGGTCAAACCCGATCGGGAATATGCCTGGTTTATCCGCCCCTTTTTCTGGCTGCAAAAACGCAACTATGGTCAGGTGCTTATTCCGGGCAAATGCTGGGGCCGCTCGCCGCGCCTCTTTGCCGCCGTCGCCACCCTCTATGGCGTCATCAACCGCAAGCGCTCCCCCATCGATCCCGTGCTGCGCTCGCTGGTGACGGTGCGGGTCTCCCAGCTCAACTGGTGTCGTTTTTGCGTCGACATCAACGCCATGACCCTGGTAAAGAGAGCAGGTTCAAGCGAGAAGGTGGAGGCGCTAGCCAACTGGCGCGAAAGCCCCTTGTTTGACGAGCGGGAAAAAGCGGTGCTCGACTATACCGAGGCGATGACCGGGCTGGATGGGGTGAGCGATGAGCAGGCGGTCCGCCTCAAACCCTGGTTCGACGACGATGCCATGGTGGAGCTGACCGGTCTTATCGCCTTCCAGAACATGTCGGCCAAGTTCAACGCCGCCCTCGATATCGCGCCGCAGGGCTTCTGCCAGCTGCCGGTGCAACCGGAACGCCCTGCCCAGCCAGACAGCAAGGACGCCTGATGAACCGGACCCGCCTGCTGCTTGCGCTGGTGATGGGGGGCCTTATCGGCACCTTTTTTGCCCTCGATCTCGGTCGTTACCTCACTCTGGACGCCTTGCAGGCCCAGCAGGCGGCAGTGGCGCAATGGGTTGACAGCCACTTTGTCTCGGCCAGCCTGCTGTTCGTGCTTATCTATGTGCTGAGCACCGCCCTCTCCCTGCCCGGCGCCAGCCTGCTCACCCTGGGTGGCAGCGCTGTGTTCGGCGTCGCTTGGGGGCTGCTGCTGGTCTCCTTCGCCAGCACCATAGGCGCAACCCTCGCCTTTCTCAGCGCCCGCTTCTTGCTGCGCGACTGGGTCGAGCAGCGCTTTGGCGACAAGCTGGCCACCTTTCAGTCCGGCATGGCGAAGGAGGGGGCCTTCTATCTGCTGAGCCTGCGCCTCATCCCCATCTTCCCCTTCTTTCTGGTCAATCTACTGATGGGGCTCACCCCCATCAGAGTCAGCACCTACTACTGGGTGAGCCAGCTTGGCATGCTGCCTGGCACCTTCGTCTATGTGCTGGCGGGGAGCGAGCTTGGCCAGTTAACCAGCACCGGCAATATCCTCTCCCCCGGCCTGATGGTCGCGTTGACCCTGCTGGGGCTGATGCCCTGGCTGGTCAAGAAATTGACCGCCCACCTCGCCCAACGGCGCCTGCTCGCCCCTTACCGTAAACCCGCTCGCTATGACTACAACCTGCTGGTGATCGGTGCAGGTGCAGGTGGGTTGGTCACCAGCTATATCGCCGCGGCGGTGAAGGCCAAGGTGGCGCTCATCGAGAAGCACAAGATGGGGGGCGATTGCCTCAACAGCGGTTGCGTCCCCTCCAAGGCATTGATCCGAAGCGCCCGCTTTGCCGCAGAGCAACGTAAAGCCGACGAGCTGGGCTTTAGCCCAAGCCACTCCCGCGCCGATTTTGCCGCCGTGATGGAGCGGGTGGCTGAAGTTATCAAGGAGGTCGAGCCACACGACTCCATCGAACGCTATCAGGGGCTTGGAGTGGAGTGCATCGAAGGGGAGGCGCGGCTGGTCTCTCCCTGGGAGGTGGAGGTTAACGGCCAGCGCCTTGCCAGCCGCCATATCGTCATCGCCACCGGCGCCCGGCCGCTGGTGCCCAAGCTGCCGGGGCTGGATCAGGTGCCTTACCTCACCTCGGATAGCCTCTGGCAGCTGCGCACTCCGCCGCGTCGCCTGCTGGTGCTGGGCGGTGGCCCTATCGGCTGCGAGCTGGCCCAGAGCTTCGCCCTGCTCGGCATTCCCGTGACCTTGGTGGAACTCTCGGAGCAACTGCTGCCCCGCGAAGATAGTGAGGTAGCCGACGCCCTTGCCGGGCAAATGAGCCGCGATGGCGTGCGGCTACTCACCGGCTGGCGCGCCGAGCGAGCCGACTACCTGCCCGCAGCCGAGGGGGATCTGCCCATCCGGCTGCAACTGCGCCGGGGCGATGAGACGCAGGTGATTGAAGGGGATCAACTGCTGCTGGCACTGGGTCGGGTCGCCAATGTGAGCGGCTTCGGGCTCGAAGCGTTGGGAGTCGAGCTTGCCCCCCGCGGCACCATAGCGGTCGATGGCTTTCTTGCCACCAACTTCCCCAGCATACTGGCGGTGGGAGACGTAGCGGGCCCTTACCAGTTCACCCACTTCGCCGCCCATCAGGCCTGGTATGCGGCGGTCAATGCCCTGTTTGGCCAGTTCAAGCGCTTTCGGGCCGACTATCGGGTCATTCCAGCGGCCACCTACACCACGCCGGAGATTGCCCGGGTCGGCCTCAATCGCAAGGAGGCCGAGGCGCAAGACATTCCCTTCGAGGTGACCCGCTTCGAGCTGGCCGAGCTGGATCGCGCCATTGCCGATGGGGAGCGCCACGGTTTTATCGAAGTGCTGACCGTGCCGGGCAAGGATAATATCCTTGGCGCCACCATAGTGGGCACTCACGCCGGTGAGCGGATTGCCGAGTTCGTGCTCGCCATGCGTCACCGTCTCGGCCTTGGCAAGATCCTCGGCACCATTCACGCCTATCCCACCCTGATGGAGGGGAACAAATATGTGGCAGGTGAATGGAAACGGGCCCACCAGCCCACCCGGGTGCTGGCGTTGCTGGCCCGTTATCACCGCTGGCGCCGTGGCGCCTGACAATCAGGGAAACATTTATGCTCAAGCCATTCTCACAGCTCTGCTCACACCTCAACTCACACTGCAGATCTCGGCTCAAACAGCGGCTAAATGCGCTGCTGTGCGCCCTGCCCCTGCTGGCCAGCGGCCCGCTGTTGGCGGCCAACCCAGACGATAACTGGCAACGGACCCTTGAGGAGGCGAAGGGACAGACCGTCTACTTCAACGCCTGGGGCGGCAGCCCGGAGATCAACGCCTATCTGGTGTGGGCCGGGCAGGAGCTGGCGCGCGACTATCAGGTCAAACTGGTGCAGGTGAAGGTGGATGACATCGCCCAGAGCGTCAGCCAGTTGCTGGCCAACAAGCAGGCGGGCAAGCAAGCTGGCGGCCCCATCGATCTGCTCTGGGTCAACGGCGAGAACTTCAAGGCGCTCAAGGAGCAGGGGCTGCTCGGCGCTCCCTTTACCGCCGAGCTACCCAACATGGCGCTGGTAGACAGCACCCTGCCGGTGAGTGAGGACTTCACCCTGCCGGTGGAAGGGCTGGAAGCCCCCTGGGGCATCGGCCAGCTCAATCTGATGGTCGACACCGAAGAGGTCGCCAGAGCGCCCACCTCGGCAGCAGCCCTGCTGGCGTGGGCCAAGGCCCATCCCGGTCGCTTCACCTATCCCAAGCCGCCCCAGTTCCATGGCTCCAGTTTTCTCAAGCAGATCCTGCTGGAATTGACGCCAGACCCGGCCCCCCTCTATCGGGAAGCGACCGAGAGCGACTTTACCCAACTCACCGCCCCGCTCTGGGCCTGGCTCGATGAGCTGCATCCGGCACTCTGGCGCAAGGGAAAACTGTTCCCCACCAGCGCCGCCGAGACCCGCCAACTGCTCGATGATGGCGAACTGGCCATGGCCATCAGCTTCAACCCGCAGGAGGCGCAAAGCGCCGCCCAGATTGGCGCCCTGCCCCCCAGTGTGGAAGCGGTCGCCATGGAGAAAGGGGCACTCACCAACAGCCATTTTCTCGCCATCCCCTTCAACGCCAGTGCCCGTGCGGGTGCCAAGGTGGTGGCAAACTTCCTGCTGAGCCCGGCGGCGCAGGCGCGCAAGGCCAATCCGGCCTTCTGGGGTGATCCCAGCGTGCTGCGGGCCGATGCCCTGCCTGACCCCGCCAAGGGGCAACCGGCACTGCGCTTCAAAGCGGTGGCCGAGCCTCACCCCAGCTGGCAGCTCAAGCTGGAAGCGGCCTGGGCCGAGCGTTACGGTCACTGATGAGTGCCGCTGGTCACCCGCTTTCCCGCTCCCGACCGTGGCGCCAGTTGACACGCCACCCCACTATGAGTACGGGGATGGCGGTCATTTATCTGGCACTCTTCGTCATCCCATTGCTGGCGGGGCTGTGGCAACTGCTGGCGGAGGGGATGACCGCCTCTCATCTCGCCTTGCTGCTCGCCCAACCCGGTCTTTGGCACTCAGCAGCACTGAGCCTGTGGATTGGCGCCGCCTCGACCCTTGGCAGCCTGCTGTTGACCGCCCTGCTGCTGGCCCACAGCGACAGCCGGGCTTTCGGGCTGCTCCGTCGCCTGCTCTCGCCTATGCTGGCCATGCCCCACGTCGCCTTTGCCATCGGCTTTGCCTTTCTGCTCGCCCCCTCCGGCTGGCTGCTGCGGCTCGTCTCGCCAACTCTGACCGGGTTTGAACTGCCTCCCGACTGGCAGACCATTCGCGACCCTCTGGGACTCGGGCTGATTGCACTGCTCGTTTTCAAAGAGACCCCCTTTTTACTGCTGATGGCGATGGCCGCACAGCAACCCATCCAGCTGGCACGCCAGCAGTGGCTGGGGACAAGCCTTGGCTTCAGCGCCCCCCAGATCTGGTGGCGCCTGCTGCTGCCGGCGCTCTGGCCTGCCCTGCGCCTGCCCATCTATGCGGTGGCGGCCTACGGAGTGGCGGTGGTGGATCTCGCCCAGCTGCTCGGGCCTGACACCCCCGCCCCGCTGGCGGTACGGCTGTGGCTTTGGTATCAGGATCCGGATCTGCTCTGGCGCGGCGCCACCGCCAGCGGCGCCCTGCTGCTGCTCGCTATCACGGCGCTGCTGATCGCCATGCTCAGATTACTGGAGTGGCTTCATCAAGAGGTGGGCAAAGGCTGCTGGCTCGATGGCAAACGAGCTGCGTCCCACTCCTTTGCCAACCGGCTCGCAGCAGGCTCTGCACTCACTCTGATCACCCTTAATCTGGCGGTGCTGGCGGCCCTGCTGCTCTGGTCACTGGCGCGCCGTTGGCCCTTTCCCGCCCTCTGGCCCAGCCAGTGGAGCAGTCACTACTGGCTGGATCTGCTGCCAACCCTGCTGCCACTGCTGGTAACCAGCGCACTGCTGGCGCTGGTGAGCGGCTTGTTGGCACTGATGATGGCGGTGTGCAGTCTGGAGGCACAAGCCGGCCGCCGCCCCTGGCCACTCTGGCTTATCTGCCTGCCGCTGTTGCTGCCGCAGGCAAGCCTGCTGTTTGGCATCCGGCTCGGGCTGGACTGGCTTGCTCATGACTCGATAAGCAGCGGCATTGGCTGGGGCTGGGTGCTCTGGAGCCAGCTGTTGTTTGTCTTTCCATATGTCTACCTCTGCCTGCACGGCCCCTATCGCCAGTTCGATCCCCGGATCACCCAGAGCGCCCTGCTGCTGGGGGCTACGCCATGGCGAGCCTGGTGGCAGATAAAAGCGCTGCTACTGGCGCGCCCGCTGCTGTTTGCCTTCAGCGTCGGGGCGGCGGTGAGTTTGGCCCAGTATCTGCCGACCCTGCTCTTTGGTGCTGGCAGAGTGGTCACCATCACCACCGAAGCGGTGGCCATCGGCAGCGGCCTCAACCGGCGGCTGGCGGGGCTCTACGGCCTGCTGCAACTGCTGCTGCCGCTCGTTATCTATCTGCTGGCGCTATGGCTGCCAGCGCGGATCAATCCGGCGCTCAAGGGGGGCGGCTCACGATGAACTCTCACGATGGAAACAGCCATATGCTGAGCACCACGCCTCTTCGACTTTACCTTGATGAAAATCTGCTGCTTTCGCTGCCCCCCCTGCAGGTGGCCCCCGGCGAGGTATTGACCCTGATGGGGCCAAGCGGCTGCGGCAAAAGCTCCCTGCTGGCGGGGCTGGCCGGGGTACTACCGAGCGCGCAGACAGAAAATGGCCCGATCCGGCTGGAGGGGGAGATAAGGCTCGGCGAGCGGCCACTCAACACCTTGCCTGCGCAAGCGCGGCGCATCGGCATGCTGTTTCAGGATGACCTGCTGTTCGACCATCTGACAGTGGCGGAGAACCTGATGTTCGGCATGCCTGCGATCATCAAGGGAAAACGTGCGCGGCGGGAAAAGGCGCTGACCGCATTGGCACAGGTCGCACTGGCGGATCAGGCTGACAAGCTGCCACAACTGTTGTCAGGGGGTCAGCGAGCGCGGGTCAGTCTGCTGCGGGCGCTGTTGGCGGAACCCGACGCCCTGCTGCTGGACGAGCCCTTCTCCCGCCTCGACAAGCCGCTGCGGACCGCCTTTCGCGAGCTGGTGTTCGCGCAGATCAAGGCGCTGGCCATCCCCGCCATCCTGGTGACCCACGATGCGGAAGACGCACCGGGCACCATACTCAACCTCACCGAATGCCACTGTTAACCGAGGAGTGTTCACCTTGTTTGATCGCCATCTGATCCCCGTGATCCGCAGCCCCCTCACCCAGCTTGCCAAACCGCTCTGCCGCGCCGGGATCAGTGCCAATCAGGTGAGCCTCACCGGCTTTGCCATCGGCATGTTGGCGCTGCCGCTACTGGCCTTTGGCTGCTATCAATGGGCGCTCGCAGCCATTCTGCTCAACCGGCTGCTGGACGGGCTCGATGGCGCCGTGGCGCGGGAAACCGGCATCACCGATTGCGGTGGCTTTCTCGACATCACCCTCGACTTTATTTTCTACGCCGCCGTGGTGCTGGGCTTTGCCCTCGCCGCCCCCGCCAATGCGCTGCCCGCCGCCACCCTGCTGTTTGCCTTTATGGGCACCGGCTCGAGCTTTCTGGCGTTTGCCATCATGGCGGGCAAGCGGGGCATCGACAATCCGGTCTACCACCACAAATCCCTCTACTATCTGGGCGGCCTCACCGAGGGGAGCGAGACCATCGCCCTCTTTGTGCTGATGTGCCTGTGGCCCGCCGCCTTCGCCCCGCTCGCCTACGGCTTTGCCCTGCTCTGCGCCATCACCACCCTGACCCGACTCTGGAGCGGCTACCACACTCTACGTCCCCCCCAGCCATAAACAGCACAGCCCTCACCGGAGGGCTAATCCATCGCACGATGAATTGGCGGCAAACAAGGCACACGGAACACTTGCACGGGGATGACAATGTTTTACCATGACGGCACTTTTATCAGTCTCTTTGAGAACCCTATGCGTCGCCTTGCCTCTCTTCTCACTCTGTCGTTATTCCCCCTGCTCGGTGGCTGCAGCAGCGCCCCCGCGCCAAAGCCCGTGGTCGTCCCCCAACCCAAGAGCGCCTTTATCAATCAGGCGCCATCCAGCAAACCCGTTTATACACAAGGGGTTAGCAAGGGGGACTTCGCCAATCGCCCCAACGTGGACCGGTTCGTCCAGAAAATGGTCGAGAAGCACGGTTTTGACAACGCCCAGCTGCATCAGGTGCTGGCACAGGCAGAGCGTTACGACTGGATCATCCGCCTGATGGATGCCCAGGCACCGACCACCGCCAAGCCCACTGGCCCGACCGGCGCCTGGAACCGCTATCGCGCCAAGTTCATCACCCCCGACAACGTACAGAACGGCGTCAACTTCTGGCGTGAATACGCAAGCGAGCTGAACCGGGCGGAGCAGATCTACGGGGTGCCGCCGGAGATCATCGTCGGCATTATCGGGGTCGAGACCCGCTGGGGCCGGGTTATGGGCAAGACCCGCATTCTGGATGCACTGGCCACCCTGGCGTTTGATTACCCGCGCCGCGCCGAATTCTTCACGAGCGAATTGGAAGCCTTCCTGGTGATGACCCGCGATGAGGGGATGGATCCCACCGAACCCAAGGGCTCCTATGCAGGCGCCATGGGCTACGGCCAGTTTATGCCCTCCAGCTTCCAGCGCTATGCGGTGGACTTTGACGGCAACGGCCACACCAACCTGTGGGATCCGGTAGATGCCATCGGCAGCGTCGCCAACTACTTCAAAGCCCACGGCTGGGAGAAAGGCCAACCGGTAGCGGTGCGCGGTCAGGGCCAGCTGCCCGGCTATGAGCATGGCTTCCAGACCCGCTACCCGGTCGCCACCCTGCGCCGCGCAGGGCTCACCCCCACCAGCACCCTCGGCAACCACAGCGAAGCGAGCCTGCTGCGCCTCGATGTGGGCACCGGCTACCAATACTGGTACGGTCTGCCCAACTTCTACACCATCACCCGCTATAACCACAGCACCCACTACGCCATGGCGGTATGGCAGTTGGGGCTGGCGGTGAAGGCGGCGCGCTGACAACTCGCTGGCATAAAACAGACAATGAAAAAGGAGCCATTATGGCTCCTTTGTTATATCCAACGTTCCACCCCATTAAGGGCTCAAGGATGGCTACCTGATTTAGACACCTGCCTTGGCCAGCGCAGCAGAGACGATCTGCTGGGCTTCCTGCTGGATGAGGTCGAGGTGCGCATCGCCCTTGAAGCTCTCCATATAGATCTTGTAGATGGACTCGGTGCCGGAGGGGCGCGCCGCGAACCAGCCGTTCTCGGTCACCACCTTGAGACCACCGATGGCGGCATCGTTGCCCGGCGCCTTGGTCAGCTTGGCGATGATGGGCTCACCGGCAAGCGTTGAGGCTTCCACCAGTGCCGGATCCAGCTTGGAGAGCACCGCTTTCTGGGCGCTGTTGGCCGGGGCGTCGATACGGCGATAGCTGGAGCGGCCAAACTTGGCTTCCAGTGCATCGTAATGAGCCTGCGGGTCCTTGCCGGTCACCGCCAGAATTTCCGCCGCCAGCAGCGCCAGAATGAAACCATCCTTGTCGGTGGTCCAGACGGTACCATCTTTGCGCAGGAAGGAGGCGCCCGCGCTCTCCTCGCCGCCAAAGCCGAACTCGCCGCTGTAGAGGCCATCCACGAACCACTTGAAGCCGACCGGCACTTCTTTCAGGGTGCGGCCAATCTCGCCGGCAACCCGGTCAATCATGGACGAGGAGACCAGCGTCTTGCCGACGGCTGCATCGGCAGACCAGCCGGTGCGATGGGTAAACAGATACTGGATCGCCACCGCCAGATAGTGGTTCGGGTTCATCAGGCCGGACTTGGTGACGATGCCGTGACGGTCGTAGTCAGGATCGTTGCCAAGGGCGATGTCGAACTTGTCTTTGAGGGCAATCAGGCTCGCCATGGCGAACGGGCTGGAGCAGTCCATCCGGATCTTGCCGTCTTTATCCAGGGTCATGAAGGAGAAGGTCGGGTCGACCTTGTAGTTCACCACCTCGATGTTCAGGTCATAGGTCTTGGCGATGACGTCCCAGTAGGCGACGCCGGAGCCACCCAGCGGATCGACACCGATCTTGATGCCTGCGTTCTTGATGGCGTCCATGTCCAGCACGTTCTTCAGATCATCCACATAGGGGGTGACATAGTCGTGTTCGACCACGAACGGGCTCTTGAGCGCCTCGGCGAACGGCATCCGTTTCACACCGGCCAGACCCGCTTCCAGAATGGCGTTGGCGCGATCCTCCACCCACTTGGTGATCTCCCCTTCGGCGGGGCCACCGTGGGGCGGGTTGTACTTGAAGCCACCATCTTCCGGCGGGTTGTGAGACGGGGTGATCACCACACCGTCAGCGCGGGCAGCAGGCTTGCTGGCCCCTTCTTTGCCAGAGTTGTAGCGCAGGATGGCGTGAGAGATGACCGGGGTCGGGGTAAAGCCGAGGCCAGCCTGAATGCGGGTTTCAACGCCGTTGGCGGCCAGCACTTCGACGGCGCTGGCAAAGGCGGATTCGGACAGGGCGTGAGTATCCATGCCCACAAACAGCGGGCCAGTGATGCCGGCCTGCTGGCGATACTCCACCAGGGCCTGAGTCACCGCCAGAATATGGGATTCGGTAAAGGCACTGTGCAGGGCGCTGCCGCGGTGGCCTGAGGTACCGAAGGCAACTCGCTGCTCGGGGCGGCTCATGTCCGGCTTGTTGAGGTAGTAGGCGCTGACCAGACGGGGAATATTGGTCAGGTCGCTTAAACGGGCCGGCTGACCGGCGTGGGAATGCTGAGCCATGGCGTTTTCCTTGCGTAATGGCGGCCTTGCCGGGCAAGGCCTGAGTCTTGAAGAATCGTTAAATGGCGCCACACACTTGCGCGATCACCTCTTCGCCATAGCCCATGCTGGCCATCAGCTGGGCCACCATGTTCTGCTTGCGGCTGGTGTTGGTGTTGGTGATCACCCAGAACGGGGTCTCCGGTACCGGCTTGGGCTTGGTGGTGCTGCCACTGGCACGCAGAGCCTCGGGATCCTGCGAGAAATAGACGCGCTTGCGCCCCTTGATTTCGGTGGCCTGGGTAAAGCCTTCCGGGTTATCCCGGTAGAGGGTACTCAGCACCAGCATAAAGCGGTTGATGGACTTCTCTTCCTTTTGCAGCTCACCGGAATCGAGCAAGGCTTGCAGCCCTTGTTGGGTGGCTACCGTACTGGACTGTGCGACGGCAACTGGCTCGGCAACCGACACACGTTGGTGAGCAGGCTGTTCCAGCAGACGGCGCAGGATATCGGAGGCACTCTCACCAATGTGCCGGGTCTGGCTGGCGATATAGAAGTAGAGATCGTCATCAAGCTCGATGGTTTTCATAGGGATGCGCTGGACTCGTCGAAATTCGGATGCGGCGATTATACATAGGCAAACCCGACAGCCCAAGCAAGGGGCTGGCAGATGTACATGAATCTCATCGAGAATACGGCATAATAGCGGGCCAAGTGTGTGATCAGCCGCACTGATAGCCGATCCGGACGGGATTTTTTAGAAAAAAAACCACATAAAATCCCAATCCATTGGACGAAATCCTTTTCTTTCCAGTGCGTTAAATAAAACAGCGATACGCACCCACGACCGACAAGGTGTCATTTTGCAACAAAACAGCATATTGAACTTCAAGGAGCAGGGTCAGGGCCCGGCGGTCATTCTGATCCACGGCCTGTTTGGCAGCCTCGACAACCTCGGCCTGCTGGCCCGTGCTCTCTGTGAACAATACCGGGTCATCAGCGTTGATCTGCGCAACCACGGCGCCTCCTTTCATAGCAGTGAGATGAGCTATCCGGCGCAAGCTGGCGACATCCTGACCCTGATGGATCGGCTGAATATTGCCGAAGCAACCCTGATTGGCCACTCGATGGGTGGCAAGGTAGGGATGCAGGTCGCCAAGCTGGCGCCCGCGCGGGTGACCAAGCTGGTGGTGGCCGACATGGCCCCGATCGCCTATCCCCACTCCCGCCACCAGAATGTCTTTGCCGGACTCAACGCCACACTGCGCACGCCGCCGCAAAACCGCAGTGAAGCGGAAGCCATGCTGGCGCAGCATATCGAGCTCGCCGGGGTGCGCCAGTTTCTGCTCAAATCCTTCGCCAGAGGCGAGCATGGCTGGGGTTGGCGCTTCAATGTGTCCGCCCTTGAGCAAAACTACGCCAACATCATGGGCTGGCCAGAGAGTGAACACCGCTTCGAAGGGCCGGTGCTCTTTATCAAAGGGGGGGATTCTGACTATATGCAGCCGCAATACAGCGAGGCCGCACTGGCCCAATTCCCAGCGGCAAAGGTGCGTGTCATCGCCGGAACCGGCCACTGGCTGCATGCTGAAAAACCGATGTTGTTCAACAAACTGGTTGTGGATTTCCTGTCGACAGGCGGTTAACAGTTCCAAATCCTTTGTGATATAGTGCGCCCGTCATAAGGAGTGTGCGCAATCCATGCTAAGTGAACATATCGACCTGATCGAAAGTTTGGGCCTCAAGTTATTCTTTGTGGCCATTTTCATATTGATTGGCCTGGCCATTCAGGACGTGCTCAAACGCGGCAATGTGCCCCGTTTCGGTCGTTTCATCGTCTGGTTGGTACTGTTTCTGGGTTGTGCAGGTTTTGTCGCCAAGGGGCTGATCGAACTGGGCTGGGAAGGCTCAGGACTAGGCTAACAATTTTCATCTGTGATGTATGGCCAAACAGCAAACTGATCGAACAACACTGGATCTGTTCGCAAACGAGAAGCGCCCCGGCAGGCCAAAGACCAACCCACTCCCCCGCGAGACCCAGCTCAAGATCAACAAGCGTAACCAGCTTAAGCGCGATCGGGAGAATGGTCTGAAACGGGTAGAGTTAAAGGTAGAGGCCGAGTTGCTGGAGCGCCTGAACCAACTTGCGTTGCAACAGAACATCAGCCGAGCCGAGCTGATCCAATCTATCCTGAAGCAACAGATTGAATCCGCCTTTGCGGTGGATATTGCAGTCTGAGCGTCAAGCATTAACACCAAATACGGGTAACTAAACACTATGGCAAGTGTAGGTCTGTTTTTTGGCAGCGATACCGGTAACACCGAAGCTGTCGCCAAGATGATCCAGAAAGAGCTGGGCAAGAATCTGATTGAAGTCCGTGACATCGCCAAGAGCAGCAAGGCCGACATCGAGAACTTCGATCTGCTGATGTTCGGCATCCCGACCTGGTACTACGGCGAAGCACAGGCCGACTGGGACGACTTCTTCCCCGATCTGGGCGAAATCGACTTCACCAACAAGCTGGTCGCCATCTTCGGTTGCGGTGATCAGGAAGACTATTCCGAGTACTTCCTCGACGCCATGGGCACCCTGCGCGACATCGTTGAAGCCAAAGGCGCCATCATCATCGGTCACTGGCCGACTGCCGGCTACGAGTTCGAAGCCTCCAAGGCACTGGTCGATGACAAGCACTTTGTCGGTCTGGGTATCGATGAAGATCGCCAGCCGGAGCTGACCGCCGAGCGCGTCAAGGGCTGGTGCAAACAGCTGCACGAAGAGATGTGCCTGGGCGAGCTGGAGTAATCCGCTTCCCCTCATACCTCTGACAACAAGGGCCCCGACGGGGCCCTTGTTGTATCTGCTTGTTGCGATACCGGCCTTTATTCTCTCCTGTTATTCACCTCTGTGCTCCGGTTTGGCTCGCACATAGAGGGTACGCTTGACCTGCGCCACCAGTTCGCCGCTCTTGTCCTGTACCGTGACCTCGAATTCGGGGAAGTGTTTGGTGCCACCTTCAGTCGCCGCCACGATTTCGGCCAACTTGCCCTCGGTCAGGTTGAACTCGGCCACCAGCTTGCCCTTGCCCGGCTTGATGTAGTTGATGCTGCCCGCCTTGTCCCAGACGTAATAGCGATTCTTGAAGTAGCCCATAAGCATCAGCGGATAGATGGGGTCCGTCATGGCAAACATGCTGCCGCCAAACTGAGTGCGGTTGGCGTTCTTGTTCCACCAGCGGGATTTCAGGGTCACCCGACAGTAGCGAAAGTCATCGCTCAGGGTCTCTATCTTGATACCGGCGCCCCAGAAGGGGGGCCAAGCGTTGAGTGCGCGGCGCACCCAGGCCGCATTGTCAAAAAGCCAATCCATGGATCTCATCCGACCAGAAATATGAAAGTTACATCTTATCAACATCTGCCATGCCAGCAAGTCGGACGACACGATTGATTATTTCAATCCAACCGGCCATTTATGGCTAAACCCCTTGAATTGCTGGGTTTATTTTTAGGGAGGCTACGACCTATAATGACAGGCCAAGCGAGTTCAAGGTTGCCATTCCTGCGGCAGTCCATCAGAATAACCCCACCTTCGAGAATGCGAATAAGTAGAATATGGCAGACAACAACCAAGCGTTAAAAAAGGCCGGGCTCAAGATCACCTTGCCCCGGGTCAAAATCCTGGAAATCCTGCAACAGCCGGACTGCCAGCACACCAGCGCCGAAGATCTCTATAAACGACTGATCGACCTGGGTGAAGAGATTGGTCTCGCTACCGTCTATCGCGTTCTCAACCAGTTTGATGATGCAGGTATCGTTACCCGTCACCACTTCGAAGGTGGCAAGTCGGTATTCGAGCTGGCCACTCAGGAGCACCACGACCACCTGGTTTGCCTCGACTGCGGCAAGGTGATCGAGTTCTCCGACGAAGTGATCGAACAGCGTCAGCGCGAGATCGCCAAGAAATTCAATATCCGTCTCACCAACCACAGCCTATACCTCTACGGTCATTGTGCTACCGGTGAGTGCAAGCACGACGAATAAGTCGGCCGCGACTTGCAGATAACGGACAATAAAAAAGCCAGCATCAGCTGGCTTTTTTATTGTCCGGCGCAGGCCGCTGGCAGCACACAGGGCAGGGTCTCCCCTGCCCCATCGGCTTAGCCTTCTACCTTGCCCCAGGAATCGCGCAGGGCAACGGTGCGGTTAAACACCAGATGCTCCGGGCTAGAGAGCTTGTTGTCGGCGCAGAAGTAACCTTCACGCTCGAACTGGTAAGCCTGCTCCGGCTTGGCGTTTTTGAGCGACGCCTCGACACGGGCACCCTCGATGATCACCAGGGATTCCGGGTTCAGCGCGGCTTCGAAGTCATCCTCGGCGCCCGGGTTCGGTACCTTGAACAGACGGTCGTAGAGACGCACTTCCGCTGGCAGGGAGTAAGTGGCGCTGACCCAGTGGATCACCCCTTTCACCTTGCGGCCATCGGCCGGATCCTTGCCCAGGGTCTCGGGATCGTAGGAGCAGTAGATGCAGGTGACTTTGCCATCGGCATCTTTCTCGATGCGCTCGGCCTTGATCACATAGGCATTGCGCAGACGCACCTCCTTGCCCAACACCAGACGCTTGAACTGCTTGTTCGCCTCTTCTTTGAAGTCCGCTTCGTCGATGAAGATTTCACGGGTAAAGTTCAGCTCGCGGGTACCCATCTCGGCATTGCTCGGGTGGGCCGGGGCAGTCAGCACTTCGTCGGCAGCCAGGTTCTCGATAACCACTTTCACCGGATGCAGCACGGCCATGGCGCGCGGTGCATGTTCGTTGAGGTCTTCACGGATACAGGCTTCCAGCATGCTCATCTCGACGATGTTGTCCTGCTTGGTGACGCCGATGCGCTTGCAGAACTCGCGGATGGAGGCCGGGGTGTAACCACGACGACGCAGACCGGAGACGGTCAGCATGCGCGGGTCATCCCAACCATCGACGTGCTTCTCGGTCACCAGCAGGTTCAGCTTGCGCTTGGACATGACGGTGTATTCGAGGTTCAGACGAGAGAACTCGTACTGACGGGGGTGGCAGTCGATGGTGATGTTGTCCAGCACCCAGTCGTACAGACGACGGTTGTCCTGGAACTCCAGGGTGCAGATGGAGTGGGTGATCCCTTCCAGTGCGTCCGAGATGCAGTGGGTGAAGTCATACATCGGGTAGATGCACCACTTGTCACCGGTCTGGTGGTGGTGGGCAAACTTGATACGGTAGATAACCGGATCACGCATCACCATAAAGGGGGATGCCATGTCGATCTTGGCGCGCAGGCAGGCGGTGCCTTCGGCGAACTCGCCGTTCTTCATCTTGGCAAACAGCGCCAGGTTCTCTTCCACGCTGCGATCGCGGAACGGGCTGTTCTTGCCAGCTTCAGTCAGGGTGCCACGGTACTCGCGCATCTGCTCGGGCGTTAGCTCGTCCACATAGGCCAGACCCTTTTCAATCAGCTCGATGGCGTAGCCGTGCAGCTTGTCGAAATAGTCGGAGGAGTAGCAGATCTCGCCGTTCCACTGGAAGCCGAGCCACTGTACGTCCTGCTTGATGGACTCTACGTACTCGATATCTTCCTTCACCGGGTTGGTGTCATCGAAACGCAGGTTGCACTGGCCCTGATAGTCGCGGGCGATGCCGAAGTTCAGGCAGATGGATTTGGCGTGGCCGATATGGAGATAACCGTTCGGCTCGGGCGGAAAACGGGTATGCACGCTGCTGTGCTTACCGCTGGCCAGATCTTCATCAATGATCTGACGAATAAAGTTAGTTGGGCTGTTCGCCTGACTCATGGCTCACCTCAAAAAAGCGTCACTGGCGGAAGTTGTGCCGGCTGGCACCCTCATCCCCCCGCCGTCAAGCCGGGTATGATCCCTTATTACGGGCGCTGTCTCAACCTGAATTTGGCACTTCCGGGCCATTTCCCGGCCATTGCGCCACTAAAAACGGCGTGGCTTGGCACATTGCGCACCAAATGCATAAAAAAGCCCCGCACAAGGCGGGGCTGAAAGTGATGAAAAACACAAAACAGACAATTACACACAACAAAGGCTCACACGCACAGTCAACCTTTCCCAAACCCGATACGCCATCGCCCTTGGGAAAGGCGGGTCTTGCGACCCACCTCATGTTAACGGTTGACTGCTATCAGTTCAGTTCGGTGACGCGGCTGGTACGCTTGCCATCGAAGCTGGTGGTACGCAGGTAGACCTTGCCATTCACGCTCGGCTTGGCCGCGGCGTCATAGGCACTCCAGTTGGTACCGTCCAGGCTGTACTGGATGGGCAGACCCGGCAGATCCACGTTCGCTTCCAGCACACCGTTCACTACCTTGGCACCCGGTACGGAGAGGCGGTATTCAACACCGGCCTGATCCAGTTTCGGCAGCACGCGCTGACCCAGTACGTTGGCAAACTGGTTCCACTCTTTGTTGAGGGTGGCCTTGTTGACGAACTTGGTCTCGCCGGAGAACTCACGACCCTTCACATAGTTCAGCTCGAAGCCACCTTTGTGCCAGGCACGCTCGGCCACGGAGAAGATACGCGGGTAGACCATGTACTCGTACTGAGCATCGGTACGCACGGTTTCACTCCACTGCTGACCGGAGATCCCCTTGAACTTGACCGGATCCTGGTCACCCTTGGCCACGAAGGCGTTGCCGTCGCGGTCAACCGAGGTCTCGGCGTTCTGCGGCAGGTTTTCCGGGGCGAAGGCGAATACCTTGCGAGTGTCGTTGAAACGGGTAGCCCAGTAGTAGCCACGCTCAGCCGGGTGTACTTCGTTCGGGAAGTCGAAGTAGAGGTAATCCGGGTTGGACAGCACCACTTGGTAACCCTTGTGCGCCCACTTCATCGCTTCGTTGAAGCCACCCCAGTAGAGGGTTTCCCAGAAGTTGACGCGGGTGTTGTCGGTGGCGAAGTCTTTGGCACCGCTGGCGTACTTCAGACCATCTTCCCACGCCTGCAGGGTGGAGAAGCCGCGGTCTTTGACCATCTGGCCCACTTCTTTGGCGAAGTAAACCGGCAGCTCGCCCACTTCCTTGATCTTGCCTTCGTCGATCATCTTCTGGCACATCGGAGACTTGCCAAACGGCTTGTCCTGCTTGCTGGAGTCGACGTTACCTTTCCAGGCGACCAGCTCTTCTTTCTTGGTGACGGCCGGATCCTGATAGCCACCGCCCTGCATGATGTTCTTCGCCTCATCACCACCGTAGTGCCATGCGGTCAGCGGCTGACCGGCGGCCTGGTGCATCTGGGCAACTTCATCCATTACCTTGGCCACGAAGGTGGCAGCACCTGGCTGGCAAGGGTTGATGAAGGACATCTTGTCGTAGAACTGGACGGAGGTGACGTTGGAGGTATCAGCCGGATCAGTCAGACGGAACTGGTTGGCTTCCGCTTCTTTGCCTTCCGCCATCAGACGCTTGTAGCGCGCTTCCATGGAGACCACGGCAGCACGGGCGTGGGCCGGCATGTTGATCTCGGGGATCACGGTCACACCGCGGGCCTTGGCATAACGCACCAGATCCACGTAGTCAGACTTGCTGTAGAAACCGGAACCCTGGTTGTCGCTGGTCGGGCCGGAACCCAGTTGCGGCATCAGGCACTTGGTTTCGGACTCGTCGTGGCAACGCTGGCTACCGACCTGGGTCAGCTCCGGCAGACCCGGGATCTCCAGACGCCAGCCTTCATCGTTGGTCAGGCCAAGGTGCAGCACGTTGAGCTTCATGGCAGACATCTGGTCAACCAGCTTCTTCATGGTATCCAGGCTGCGGAAGTGGCGGGCCACGTCGGTCTGCATGCCACGGTATTCAAAGCGCGGCGCATCCTCAACGGTCATCGGGCTCACCAGCTTGTCATCAACACCCAGCAGGGAGATCAGGGATTGTGCACCCCAGAATGCCCCGTCGATATCGCGACCCTGGATCACGGTGCCCTTCTGACCGATGGTCATGTCATAGCCTTCAGCCTGCTTGAGCTTGCTGCCGAGCTTGATGGTCACCGGGTAACCGGTGTCGGAGAGGGTAACACCCAGCTTGGTCAGTTGAGCCTTCAGGGCCTCGGCGCGATCGCTCGGCAAGTCCAGGGCATTGAGTTTGATGGTAGAGAAGTCAACCTGCGGGCCAGCTTTGACTACCTGCTTCATCGGGGTCGGCAGGATCTGGTTGTCAATCTTGCCAGCTGGTAGCAGGGTGCTGGTCTGGTTGGCCGCGAAGCGGGTCTCGCTGTTCATCAGGATGTTCTTGTCATCCTTGGTACGCTTCCAGCCATCAGCTGGCATCGGCTTCTCGTAGGTGCTGGCATCATTGATGTTGCTCATGCTGGCCAGTACTTTCGGCTCGGCACCTTCGCTGGCGACATACCAGTTCGGCATGATGTCAGATTCGAACAGTACCCAGTATTCCACCACCAGCGGCACTTCGACCGTGGCATCCTTGGCAAAGCCTTGGAACTTCTCGGTTGGCGTCAAACGATAGAGATCGCCGGTCAGGTGAGTGATGGTGAACTGGTCGTTATCCACACGCTGGATACGACGGATGGAGGAGACGTAGATGCTCCAGTCTTTGGAGGTGACGTCCGCACCGGTATTGGTCAGGTGCAGCTTGGCAACGCCACAGCTCGCCCACTCGGAACCGAGTGCCTGGCAATCGAGGCCGGCACCGGCACCGTCGTTGGTGACCACTTCATACTTGACCACCAGGTTGTTGGCGAGGGAGTCGACCACAGCCTGCTTGGCGGCATCGGCTGCCTGGACCTGGCTGACAAAAACGGTAGACATGGCAATGGCTAACAGAGAATGTTTCAAGTTCATAACTGCTGCTCTCATTTGAAGTAAAGGTTGGATTTTCTTGGCTTTTTTATATGGGGCCCCTGAGCGGGGCCCTTAGTTATGTCAACAATGGACTTAGACTTGAGGTGAGCGAGTCGCTCGATTAACGCAGGGCTTTCATCTCACCGGCGATGATTTCGGCCAATGGGCCCAGAATCACCTGCAGGTTTTGCTCACCGAGTTTGACCACACCGGCCGCACCCAGGGCTTTCAGCTTGCGCTCATCGACGATGCTGCGGTCTTTCAGAGTCAGACGCAGACGGGTGATGCAGGCATCGATGGAGACCAGGTTCTCTTGACCACCCAGCACTTCCAGGTATTGCTTGGCCAGCTCGGTACGGTTGGTAGATTGAGCGGCAGCCGGAGCAGTCTCTTCATCATCTTCACGACCCGGGGTTTTCAGGTTCAGCTTGGCGATCACTACGCGGAACACGGTGTAGTAGAGGCCGAAGAAGACCAGACCCTGAGGGATCAGCATGTACCAGTTGGTCGCCAGCGGGTTACGGCTGGAGAGCACCATATCCACCAGACCGGCACTGAAACCGAAACCGGCCATCCACTGCATGGAGGCAGCGATGAACACGGAGATACCGGTCAGTACGGCGTGGATGACATACAGTACCGGCGCCACGAACATGAAGGAGAACTCGAGCGGCTCGGTAACACCGGTGAAGAAGGAGGCAAAGGCAGCTGCGATCATGATGGAAGCAACTTTCTCTTTGTTCTCTTTCTTGGCGGAGTGATAGATGGCCAGAGCGGCACCCGGCAGACCGAACATCATGATGGGGAAGAAGCCAGCCTGGTACATACCAACCACGCCTTTCACCTGCTCCAGGCTCTTGCCAGCGGCCAGAGCGGCATCGATGGTAGCCTGACCACCCAGGAAGTTCGGGATGTCGTTGATACCGGCCACGTTGAACCAGAACACGGAGTTCAGGGCGTGGTGCAGACCGATCGGGATCAGCAGACGGTTGAAGAAGGCGTAGATACCGGCGCCGGTAGAGCCCAGGCTGACTATGGATTCACCGAAACCAACCAGACCACCGTAGATTGCCGGCCACACGGCCATCAGGATGAAAGATACGATGATCATCACCACGGAGGTCACAATCGGTACCAGACGACGACCGGAGAAGAAGGAGAGCGCCTTGTGCAGCTCGACGCTACTGAAGCGGTTGTACAGTTCAGCGGCGATGACACCACACAGGATACCCACGAACTGGTTGTTGATCTTGCCGAATGCGGCAGGAACCTGTTCCAGCGGGATGCTCTTGATCTGGGCCACGGCACCCGGGCTCAGCAGAGTGGTCACGACCAGGAAGCCAACCAGACCTGCCAGGGCAGCAGAACCGTCTTTATCCTTGGACATACCGTAGGCGACACCGACTGCGAACAGTACGGACATGTTGTCGATAATGGCGGCACCCGCCTTGATCAGGAAGGCAGCCAGCGCACTGTCACCACCCCAACCATTCGGGTCAATCCAGTAGCCAACCCCCATCAGGATCGCTGCGGCAGGCAATACCGCTACCGGCACCATCAAGGCACGGCCGATCTTTTGCAAATAACCGAGAATGTTCACGGTTCCTCTCCTTAGTTAATGTTTTTCTAGAAATTAAGTGCTTATCACGTTTGACGCATAAGCCATCAAGGCTTGATTGGCAGTCTAGGACTTTTATTTCGCTGCGCAAATTAATAAACCGATAATCGTGATCTTTATCACCCAAACAAGATAAAGGTGGTGGATAGATGTGGCTTAGTCCGCAATCTTTATTTACGCTATAAAACAACTAGAATCCGTATTAGCCCATTGCCACCAGCAAACCGGTCGCAACCCGAAACAGAGGTATCCATCATGCGCCTGATCCCGTTGAAATCTGCCAGCCAAGTAGGCCTCTGGTCTGCCCGTTACATCGTTGACCGTATCAATGCGTTCAAACCGACTGCAGATCGTCCCTTCGTGCTGGGCCTGCCCACCGGCGGCACGCCGCTCAATACCTACAAGCGCCTGATCGAGTTGCACAAAGCCGGTGAAGTGAGCTTCCAGAACGTGGTCACCTTCAACATGGACGAGTACGTCGGCCTGCCGGAAGATCACCCGGAGAGCTACCACAGCTTCATGCACAACAACTTCTTCAGTCACATCGACATTCGTCCCGAAAACATCAACATCCTCAACGGCAATGCCGAGGATCTGGTGGCCGAGTGCAAGCGCTACGAAGAGAAGATCAAGTCCTACGGCAAGATCCACCTGTTCATGGGTGGCGTGGGTAACGATGGTCACATCGCGTTCAACGAGCCGGCCTCTTCCCTCTCTTCCCGCACCCGGGTCAAGACCCTGACCGAAGACACCCGCATCGCCAACTCCCGCTTCTTCGGTGGCGACATGGAGCAGGTGCCCAAGCTGGCCCTGACCGTGGGTGTCGGCACCCTGATGGATGCGGAAGAGATCATGATCTTGGTCACCGGTCACGGCAAGGCACTGGCCCTGCAGGCCGCAGTGGAAGGCAGCGTCAACCACATGTGGACCATCTCTACCCTGCAACTGCATCCGAAGGGAGTGATGGTGTGCGACGAGCCCTCCACCATGGAGCTCAAGGTCAAGACCGTTCGCTACTTCCAGCAACTGGAAGCCGCCAACATCGGCCGTCTGTAAGGAGTCGTCATGTACGCATTGACCAACTGCACCCTCTACACCAGCAGCTGCGTGCTGACCGGTTACGGGGTGCTTATCGAGGGCGACAAGATTGTCGCCATCTCTCACCAGGCCGAACTGCCTGCGGGCATCGAGCAGATTGACCTCAAGGGCGCCAACCTGACCGCCGGTTTTATCGACGTGCAGCTCAACGGCTGTGGCGGGGTGATGTTCAACACCGACATCACGGTCGAGACCCTGGCAACCATGCAGGCGGCCAACCTCAAATCCGGTACCACCAGCTTCCTGCCGACCCTGATCACCAGTCCGGATGCCGACATGAAGCAGGCCGTTGCGGTGACCCGTGATTACATGGCTGCACACCCCAACGAGGTGCTGGGCGTCCATCTGGAAGGGCCTTACACCAACCTCAAGCGCAAGGGGATCCACCCTGCCGCGCAAATTCGTCAGCCAGCGGACGAGATGATCGACTTCTTCTGCGCCAACGCGGATGCCATCACCAAAATCACCCTGGCACCGGAACGCAACGAGCCGGCCCATATCCGCCGTCTGGTGGAAGCGGGCATTCTGGTCTCGGCCGGTCACACTGCCGCCAGTTACGATCAGGCCATGGCCGGGTTTGATAACGGTATTCGCTTTGCGACCCACCTCTACAACGCCATGACCCCGACCCTCAACGGTCGCGAGCCGGGCGTCGTAGGCGCCATCTACGATCGCAAGGATGTCTACGCGGGCATCATCGTCGATGGCCACCATGTGCACTGGGCCAACGTGCGTCTGGCTCACAAGGCGCTGGGGGAGCGACTGGTGCTGGTCACCGATGCCACCGCAGCAGCCGGAGCGCCGGAAGGCTTTGAGAAATTTGATTTTTGTGGCACCACCGTCTTTTTACGCGATGGTCAGTGTGTCGACGAGAATGGTACACTCGGCGGTTCCTCCCTCACCATGATTGAGGGGGTGGAAAATCTGGTCAAGCAGGTCGGATTACCGCTCGATGAAGCACTGAGAATGGCCAGCCTCTACCCCGCTCGCGCCATTGGATGGGACTCACGTCTCGGTAGTATCCAGGTCGGTAAAGTAGCCAACCTCACTGTCTTCGATCAGGACTTCACGGTCCGTGGGACCGTGGTTAACGGACACTACACACAACAGTGACATCATGACTGGCGGACAAATAGCAAACGTAGATCTTATCAAGCAGGTCAACAGTGCAGCCGTGTATCGGCTCATCGACTTGCAAGGCCCCATCTCCCGGGTCAAGATTGCCGAGTTGAGTCAGCTGGCCCCGGCCAGCGTGACCAAAATAACCCGGCAACTGATCGAGCATGGCCTGATTAAGGAGACCTCTCCGCAAGCCTCAACCGGCGGGCGGCGTGCCATCTCCCTGACCACCATCAAACATCGCTTTCAGTTTGTCTCTGCCAAGCTGGGCCGCGGCTACCTGCAACTGAGTCTCTATGACCTCGATGGCAAGGAGCTCGACCAGCACGTCATTCAGGTGACCGAGATCGATCAGCAACCCGTGGTCGACATGCTACTGCGGGAGATTGGCGCCTTCATCGATGCCAACAGCGAACGCTGTCGCAACCTCATCAGCATCGCGCTGACCATGCCGGGTCTGGTCAACCCGGAATCCGGTATGGTCATCTACACCCCCAAGTACCAGATCCGCAATCTGGGGCTGGCGAAGCTGCTTGAGAACCACTTCAACCTTCCCTGCTACGTGGGTAACGACACCCGTTCCCTCGCGCTGGCCGAACACTTCTTCGGTGAGTCCCGCGACTGCATGGACTCCATTCTGGTGAGTGTTCACCAGGGGACGGGCTCGGGGATCATCACCAAGGGTCAGGTGTTCCTCGGTCAGAACCGCAACGTCGGCGAGATCGGCCATATCCAGGTCGAACCGCTCGGCAAGCGCTGCCACTGCGGCAACTTCGGCTGCCTCGAGACCATCGCCTCCAACGAGGCCATTGTCGACAAGGTGAAGGAGCTTATCAGCCGCGGTCACCAGAGCGTGCTGCAAGAGAAGCACATCACCATTCAGGAGGTGTGCAAGGCGGCGCTGGCGGGCGATGAACTGGCCCGCAGCGTCATCGAGAACGTGGGTGAGCATCTGGGACGGGCGGTGGCGATTACGGTCAACCTGTTCAACCCGCAGAAGGTGCTGATCGCCGGAGAAATCACCGCCGCCGAAGAGCTCCTCTTCCCGGCCATTCGTCGCTGTGTCGAGCATCAATCCCTGCCGAGCTTCCACCGTGGCCTGCCCATCGTGAAGGCCCGCTTCCAGAACCAGCCGACCTATGGCGGCTTTGCGCTGGTCAAGCGCGCCCTGCTGGAGGGAGATCTGCTGCAGATCATCATGGAGCAGAAGTAAGACACTGATCTTGCGAGATAACAAAACGGCAGCCAGTGGCTGCCGTTTTCTATTGTGTGCTTGCTAGCGGTTTAGCCCGCCCGACATGGCTTGAACAGATCCAGCTTGTTGTCGTAAACACTCGTCTGCACATCCATGATCCCCAGCATGGAGTGAAAGAGGTTGTCATGGGAGAAGCGCTGACTGCTCGCCTCCGCCGCCAGGCAACCCATATCAAGCTGGCGATCGGCCTGTAACTGGGGCGAGAACCAGGTCAGCAGCGGCACCCGGGTCTGATCATCCGGCGCAAACTTGTAGGGCGTGCCGTGCAGATAGAGCCCCATAGCCCCAAGGGATTCGCCGTGATCGGAGAGATAGACCAGTCCCACATCGTACTGGCTCTCCAGCAACTTGAGCTTATCTATCAGCAGCCCCACCACCTTGTCGGTGTAGCGGATGGTGTTGTCATAGGTGTTGACCAGCTCTTCGTTGCTGCAGTTTTCGATGTCGCTGCGCGGGCAGTCGGGCACGAATACCCGATCAGTGGCAGGATAGCGGCGATAGTAGGTCGGGCCATGGCTACCCATCAGGTGAAAAGCCACCAGCTTGTTGCCCTTCATGCCGGCAATCTGCTGATCCAGCCCCTCCAGCAGCACCTCGTCATAGCAGGACTCCCCCTGACAGAGCGCAGGATAGGATTTGGGGAGGATCTCGATGGTCGGTACATTGCGGCACACCCCTTTGCAGCCGCCATCGTTCTCTTTCCACAGCACAGATACACCGGCATGTTGCAGCACATCGAGCAGGCCGTCACGGGAGCTGGCAAGCTGTTCATCGTAACCGCGGCGAGTGAGGTTGGAGAACATGCAGGGCACCGAGACCGCAGTGGCCGTACCGCAGGAACGCACATCTCTGAACGACACCACCCCCTGCTCTTTTGCCGTAAAGCTGTTGGTCGCCTTGCCATACCCGTTAAGGGAGTAGTTCTGGCTGCGCGCCGTCTCACCCACCACCAGGAACATCAAAGTCGGCTTGCTTCCCCGTGCCACCACCCTGGCATCTGTCCCCAAATACTGGTAAGGGATCGGCGTGGCAAACAGCACATCCCGCCCATACTTGTAGAGGCCGTGCACATAGTTGGCTGGCACAATCTCTTTGGCCAGCGACTTGTTGTTGCGCCCGACCGAGGCGTAATCCTGATAGTAAAGTGACGCGACGCCCCCGATAAACAGCAGAGAGATAGCCAGTGCACCCGTCCGCAACGCCAACCCCTGATACCAGCGAGCCGGATAGCGGATCCGCAGTGACCAGAGCACCATAACAGGCAGCAGCCCGGTCAGCAGAAACCAGAGCGCAACCGAACCATTCAAATAGGCCCCCGCCTCACCGCTGTTAGTCTCTACTATGTTCTGGATCATGCCGGCATCAAAGATGACGCCGTATTTGAGCATGGCGTAACTGACGATGGAGCCACTCAGGATCAGCACGGTAAAAAACGGCTTGAGCACAAACCGGAACGTGAAGGGAATAAACACTGTATTTAGCGCCGCAATCAGCACCAGCGGGATCGAAATGACAAATCCGGCTTTGACGTGACTCAGCTCACTGAGCGCCGTGTAAAAGTGCAACAGGATTGGCCAGTTGAGAACCAGCGCGAAAAAGAGAACAAGCAGCAGATTGGTCTGCAGTACACCGAGGGTTACACGCATAAACAACTCCTACATACCGGCCTGCAGTACAGGGGGCCGGTCAAGCCAACAAAAACGACGGGGCCAGCGTAGGAAGTAAAACTTAAGAGCAAATTAAGAGCCCTCTGATGCTAGTGCGCTTTATCACAGCGCGGGGGATCCCACTCCCCTTAATGGATTTTTAGTTGTCTATCCATCGGATTTTGCTAGCTTGTTGAGTAGGCATTCCAGAAATGCAGGTTAACCGATGGCACTGATCCAAGCCTCCATAGAACAGTTGCGGGTAGGCCACTATATCCATCTCCCCACCGGATGGACCAACCACCCGTTTATGTTCAATGCCTTCAAAATCAAAGATCAGCAGCAGCTGGATATCATCCGCCACCTTGATCTGAGCCTGATGATGGTGGATCCGGACAAGAGCGATCTGCCTATCGAGCCACTGTTGCGTGGCGATATCCCCGATGCCGGGCCTGATCTTGATGAACTGGAAGAGCTGATTGCCTCGGGCCCGCCCCCCTTTGACGAGAAAGCCTTTCGCCGCTCCATGCGCGCCGCCGACAAGGCCTTTGGCCAGTCCATGAGTGAGCTGCGCGATGCACTCGGGGCGCTCAACCTCAAACCGGATGAGGGGCTGGCCAATACCGCCCAGATCGTCCGCAATGCCGCCTTCACCCTCAGTCAGCATGAAGGGCCTCTCGGGCTCCACCTTATTCGCAGCCCCCACACCGATATCCTGCTGCAACACAGCCTCAATGTGGCTTTCATTGCCATGCTGATGGCACGCGAATTGGGGATGAATCCTATAGAACTGGAAGAGACGGGACTTGCGGGACTTATCCACGATATAGGTGAACTGAAGATCCCGAGCCAGATCACCCAAAAACGCGGGGATCTCAACAAGGCCGAGCAGAACTTCCTCAATATGCATCCCCAGTACGGATTTGACATGCTGACCCAGCTCAACGCCTTTGAGCCCAAAATTCGTCAGGTAGCCCATCTGCACCACGAACGGCTCGACGGTAGCGGTTATCCGCTGGGGATCAAGGGGGGGGAGATCCCGCCGCTGGCGCGGTTGATCGGGCTGGTCGACTTCTACGATGAGCTGCTCCATCCCCGCAACAGCGGCAACCCGGCCGCGCCGAGTCAGGCCATCAGCCAGCTCTACAAGTTATCCCAGAAGAAGTTCGACCAGAATCTGGTCAAGTTGCTGGTCAAAGTACTGGGGGTCTATCCGCCGGGATCACTGGTGAAACTCTCGGACGAGAGCATCGCGCTGGTGCTCTCTACCGAACCCACCATGCCCCTCAAGCCGAAGATCCTGCCCTATATCAAGGCCCAGCGGCCAGAAGCCGTCGCCATGATCGATCTGCGGGAAGATGAACGCACCATCACTGCTTTTATCAAACAGGAAGAGCTGGATGAGGGACAACGGCAGTTCTTCAACCTGACCCGCCGCTTCTGCTACTACTTTGCATTCTGAGTTATCCCCAGAAGCTGGGGATAACTCATTGGACAAACCGGAATAATTGCTCAAACCCCCATCAGAAGGTTGCCAACTGACCATGTATAAAAAACGCCCAGCCAAGGGGCCGGGCGGAGCATGCCACCTCCGTGTGGCGTATCCAGCGGATACATTCATGCTCCATCCATCAATATCAACCCGCTGCCGCTTACACAAATATCAATTTAACATGCTGATTTAATATGGTTTTATCCACTTGTTCTGGCAAACTGACGGCCCGTTGCGCCCAGTTGGGCCAACAGAACAAGATCCTAATCACACTTATTCACGGGCTGGCTATTTTTTCAGCTGGCTTATGAGGAGCGTTTTTTATGCAGTTGGTCCTCTCCTTGCTGCAACAGATGAGCGTCAGCCTGGTGATCGCCTATCTCTTCTCGAAAAGCCCGCTGCTGCGCCCGCTTGCCAACTATTCAGTGAGACTACCTCACAAGATACTGATATACATCATCTTTTCTAGCTTTTGTATCCTCGGCACCTATGTAGGCCTCGATATCGACGATGCCATCGCCAACACCCGGGCGGTAGGCGCCGTCTTGGGGGGATTATTGGGGGGACCGCTGGTGGGCTTTCTGGTGGGGCTGACCGGCGGTCTGCACCGCTATACGCTGGGGGGATTTACCGATCTCGCCTGCGCCATCTCCACCACCTGCGAGGGGTTGCTCGGGGGCATGGTGCACTGGCGCCTGATGCGCTCGGGACGAACGGATGCCCTGTTTGAACCGCGCATCGCCTTTTTTACCACCCTCTACGCCGAGATCATGCAGATGGTCATCATCCTGCTGGTGGCGACCCCGTTCGACAAATCCCTGCTGCTGGTGCGCACCATCGCCACCCCGATGATTCTGGCCAACTCCTGCGGCGCGGCGCTCTTTATCAGCATGATCCGCGACCAGCAGCGGATGTATGAGAAGTTCTCCCGGGTCTTCTCCGCCAAGGCGCTCAATATCGCCAACCGCACAGTGGGGATCATGAGTCAGGGCTTTACCCCGGAGGCGAGCAACAAGATTGCCCGCATCATTCAGGAGGAGACAGGCGTGGGGGCGGTCGCCATCACGGACACCGAGCAGATCCTCGCCTTTATCGGCACCGGCGAAGATCACCATCTGCCGGGTACCCCCATCGCGTCAGCCATCACCATGCAGGCCATCGCCCAGAACAAGGTGCTGTTTGCCGATGGCAACAGCCAGCCCTATCGCTGCAGCCTCTCCTCCGCATGCCAGCTGGGTTCGGTGCTGGTGATCCCGCTGCAGGGGGGCAAAGGAGTGATCGGCACCATCAAGCTCTACGAGCCGAAGAAGCGGCTGTTTCTCAAGATCAACCACACCCTGGGGGAAGGGATTGCCAACCTGCTGTCACAGCAGTTGCTGGCCGGTCGGCTGGAGCAGCATCAGCGGCTGCTGGTGCAGTCCGAGTTGAAACTTATCCAGGCCCAGATCAACCCCCACTTTCTGTTCAACACCCTCAACACCATCAGTGCCATCACCCGGCGCGATCCGGACAAGGCGCGGGATCTGCTGCTGCATCTTTCGCTCTTTTTTCGCAAGAACCTCAAGCGCCAGAGCGGCCTTGCGACCCTGCAGGAAGAGCAGGAGCACTGCCAATCCTATCTGGAGATCGAGCTGGCCCGCTTTGGCGATCGGCTGACGGTGATAAACGAGATCCCGCCCCACGTGGCCACACTGCGACTGCCCAGCTTCACCCTGCAACCGCTGATCGAGAATGCCATCAAGCACGGCATCTCGACCCTGCTGGAGCAAGGGCGCATTCGCCTTTATACCGATGAGCATCCCACCAGTGTCACCATCCATGTGGAAGATAATGCAGGCACCTGGCAAGCGCACCCCGCTGGCGACGGCCTGGGCATGACCATTGTCGATCGGCGACTGAAAAGCGCCTTTGGCGAGCGCTATGGCGTGACTATTGCCTGCGAGCCGGAACAGTGGACCCGGGTCTCGTTCACCATCCCCAAGGAGCAACCATGATCCGCACCCTGATAGTCGATGACGAACACTATGCCCGCGAAGAGCTGAGGCAGCAGCTGGCCTGCGATCCTGCCATCGAGATCGTGGGGGAAGCGGCCAACGCCATCGAGGCGCTGCCGCTTATTCAGCGCCTCAAGCCCGATGTGGTGTTCCTCGATATCCAGATGCCCAAGCTGAGCGGCATGGAGCTGGTCGCCATGCTCGACCCCCTGCCCCGCATCGTCTTTGTCACCGCTTTTGACGAATATGCCATTCAGGCCTTTGAAGAGAACGCCTTCGACTACCTGCTCAAACCGGTGGAGCCCGCTCGGCTCGCCAAGACCCTCGCTCGCCTCAAGCAGGATATCTCCCCGCAGCCCATCGAGCGGCTGGCCCCGACTATCGAACATATTCCGGGCTATCTGCACAATCGGGTCAGGCTGCTGCCCATCGCGCAGGTGGAGTATGCCTTCTCCGATCTGGGCGGGGTCCATGTGGCCTGTCAGGGCGAGCTGTTCCACACCCAGCTCACCCTCAAATCGCTGGAAGAAAAGAGCCCGCTGCTGCGCTGCCACCGCCAGTATCTGGTCTCCCCCAACGCCATCTTCGAGATCCGGCTGCTGGATAACCAGCTGGCAGAGATTGTCACCCCGAGCGGCGCCCGGGTGCCGGTCAGTCGTCGCTATCTCAAGGAGCTCAAAGATCAGCTGGGGCTGGACTGAGCCACGGAGTGTGCGCCTGATCACAGCCGCCGACCGCTCGGCGCGCCAAAGCGCCGCTCGGGGAGTTTCACCTGCCAGACAGGCGCAACCGTTTTAGACTCGCTCTGCACACTAAAAAATAACAATGCAGGAGCGTAGCAATGATCTGGTTCTTCCTCTGTGTCGGCTTACTTGTGGCCGGCTACTTCATATACGGCAAATTCATCGAACGGATATTCAGCCCGAAACCCGAGCTGAAAACCCCCGCCATCACCATGGCTGACGGGGTGGACTATGTCCCGATGTCGGACAAGAAAGTCTATCTGGTTCAACTGCTCAACATCGCAGGTGTCGGCCCTATCTTCGGCCCCATCCTGGGTGCCCTCTACGGCCCGGTCGCCATGCTGTGGATCGTCTTTGGCTGCATCTTCGCCGGTGCAGTACATGACTACTTCTCCGGCATGCTATCGGTACGCGCCAAGGGGGCCTCGGTGCCAACCGTGGTCGGTGAGCATCTTGGCACCGCCGCCAAGCACTTCATGAACCTGTTTGCCGTGGTGCTGCTGATGCTGGTGGGCGTGGTATTCGTGCTGAGCCCGGCAGGGCTGCTCGCCAACCTCACCTCCACCGATCTGGTCTACTGGATCGTGGCAATCTTTGCCTACTACATCCTCGCGACCATAGTCCCCATCGACAAGATCATCGGCCGCTTCTACCCCATCTTCGGCGCCCTGCTGGTCTTCATGTCGGTCGGCCTCATCGTTGGCCTGATCGCCTCCGGCAAAGGCTTCTACAACACCGGGATGGACTTCTCCAACCTGCACCCGACCGAACTGCCGCTCTGGCCGCTGCTCTTCATCACCATCGCCTGTGGCGCGGTATCCGGCTTCCACGCCACCCAGTCACCGCTGATGGCGCGCTGCATGCAGAACGAAAAATCCGGCCGCTTCATCTTCTACGGTGCAATGATCGGTGAAGGGATCATCGCCCTTATCTGGTGCACCCTGGGTCTCTCCTTCTACGACAGCACCGAAGCACTCAACGCCACCATGGCCAACGGCGGCCCGGCAGCCGTGGTACACGAAGTATCCACCAGCCTGCTCGGCACCGTGGGCGGTATTCTGGCCATCCTCGGCGTGGTGATCCTGCCCATCACCTCCGGTGACACCGCGTTTCGCAGTGCTCGCCTGATCGTGGCGGACTTCCTGAAGATGACCCAGAAGCCGCTGGCCAAGCGTCTGCTGATCGCCATCCCCATGTTTATCCTTGGCTTCATCATCTCCAAGGCTGAATTCGGGGTGATCTGGCGCTACTTTGGCTGGGCCAACCAGACCACCGCTGTCATCATGCTGTGGGCTGCGGCTGCCTACCTCATCAAAGAGGGCAAGCTGCACTGGGTCTGCACCATTCCCGCCATGTTCATGACTGCTGTCGTGATCACCTATCTGGCCAACGCCCCCATCGGGTTCGGGCTGGAGATGGGAACCTCCACCATCATCGGCCTGACGGCAACGGCGGCCATTACCGTGGCCTTCCTGATGAAGTTCCGCCAGCCCTTGGTCAGCAGTACCAGCGAAGGGTAAAACAGCAAAAAATTGCTGCGAAAGCAGCACAAAAAAGGCGCCTGATGGCGCCTTTTTTAATGACAAAAAGACTAATAAGACAACTGTCGAACGGCTTCAGCTTTAATACAGCGAATAGCTTTAAGATTCCGGGCAAACTGACGATAAATGTGTGATTCTTAATTGCTTTAGTGCTTGTTGGAACCCATGATTAAGCTGTGCGTCATGCCAGTGGAGGTTATAAATGGCCCTTGATTATTTTGCCCTTGGTCTGCTCGTCTTTGTCGGGCTAGTCATTTTTTATGGCGTCATCGTTATCCACGATATTCCTTACGAGATTGCCAAACATCGGAATCACCCTCATCAGGATGCCATTCACGTGGCAGGTTGGGTCAGCCTGTTTACCCTGCATGTGCTGTGGCCCTTCCTCTGGATCTGGGCAACCCTCTATCGCCCCGATCGCGGCTGGGGCTTTAGCCAGCGGCTGCAAGAAGATGAAGAGGAGCTGGCGGCCCTCAAGCAGGAGTTGGCGGATCTGAAGAGCCGTATCAACACTATCGAACAGAGTGAGCAACAGGGATAAACCATGGACCTGCTACTGATCCTGACCTACACGGCACTGTGTGTCGCTATATTCAAAATCTTCCGCATCCCGCTCAACAAGTGGACCGTCCCCACCGCAGCACTGGGCGGCGTGCTGCTCATCGGCACCCTGATCATGCTGATGAACTACAACCACCCCTACTCCGAGATGGCGCGCAACTACTACGTCTCCACCCCCATAGTGCCGCTGGTCAAGGGCCGGGTGGTTGAGGTGCCGGTACAGGCCAACCAGCCGGTGAAAAAAGGGGATGTGCTGTTTCGCCTTGATGACGAGCCGTTCCGCCTGAAAGTGGAGAGCCTCACCGCACGGGTCGAATCCAACCGCGAGCACCTCAAGTCCATCGAGGCGAGACTGCGCTCCGCCAGACTGGATCGGGATCGTGCCAGCGACCTGATGCGCCGTGGCGTGGGCAAGCAGCGTGACCTCGACGTCACCCAAGCCAACGTGGACGACATCGTGGCCCAAATTGACCAGCAGAAAGCCACCCTGAACGATCTGCAGGCCCAGCTGATGGAAGCCAAGTACCAGCAGTCCCAAACCGTGGTCTATGCCCCGAGCGATGGTCATGTGGTGCAATTGGCCCTGCGCCCCGGCATGATCGCCACCCCCTTCATGTATCGTCCGGTGATGACCTTCATCCACAAGGATGACACCGCCTACGTCGGCTGGTTCTGGCAGAACAGCATGCAGCGACTGGCGGTGGGCGATGAGGCCGAAGTGGTGATCGATGGCGTACCCGGCAAGATCTTCAAAGGCAAGGTAACCGCCGTGGTTCCGGCCATTGCCGCCGGTAACGTGCAGGCCAACGCCGGTCTGCTGGATCAAACCACTGCGGTGCGCCCGGGTCGTCTGCCGGTGGTTATCTCCATCACCGACCCCGAGTGGGCCAAGTATCAGGTAATAGCAGGCTCCAGCGGGCAGGCTGCCATCTATACCCACTACTTCCACCATGTATCTGTGATGCGCAAAGTACTGCTGCGCATGGCAAGCTGGATGAACTACATCTTCCCGTTCCATTGATCAGCACCCAAGCACCCTGCGGGCCGGCATCATGCCGGCCCGCTGTTTTTGTGACGGCAAGCACCCTATAATGGCGCCATCTTGCACCACCCCACATCGACATACCCAAGCCTGCATGTTCGTTCTCAGACCCTATCAGACCGACGCCGTCAATGCCGTGATCAGCCACTTTCGCCAACACCCGGATCCCGCCGTGGTAGTGCTGCCAACTGGTGCCGGCAAGAGTCTGGTGATTGCCGAGCTGGCCCGCAAGGCGCGCGGTCGGGTGCTGGTGCTGGCCCACGTCAAGGAGCTGGTGGAGCAGAACCATGCCAAGTACGAGGCGTGGGGGCTCAAGGCCGACATCTTCGCCGCCGGTCTGGATCGCAAGGAGGCAAGCGCCCAGGTGGTGTTTGGCTCGGTGCAGTCGGTAGCGCGCAATCTGGCTGCCTTCGACGGGGCGTTTTCGCTGCTGATCATCGACGAGTGCCATCGGGTCTCGCTCGATGACGACAGCCAGTACCATCAGGTGATCGACCATCTCAAGGCTGCCAATCCGGCCCTCAAGATCCTCGGCCTCACCGCGACCCCCTATCGGCTCGGGCTGGGCTGGATCTACCGGCGCCACTACCACGGCATGGTCAAAAGCCACGGCGAGCGGCTGTTTGGCGACTGCGTGTTCGAGCTGCCCTTGCGTTTTATGGTCAAAAACGGCTACCTGACACCGCCGCGCATGGTGGATGCCCCCATCGTCCACTACGACTTCAGCAAGCTGGTGGCGCGGGAGAATGGCCTCTTTAGCGAGGCGGATCTCAACGGCGAGCTCAAACGCCAGCAGCGGGTCACCCCCCATATCATCAGTCAGGTGCTGGAGTATGCCGCCGACCGGCAGGGGGTGATGATCTTCGCCGCTACCGTCGAACACGCCCGCGAAATTCACGGCCTGCTTGGCGCCAGAGGCCAGCTGGCGGCCCTTATCACCGGCGAAACGCCGGGGCCGGAGCGCGATGCCCTCATCAACGCCTTCAAGGCGCGCGAGCTCAAGTTTCTGGTCAACGTGGCGGTGCTCACCACCGGTTTCGATGCCCCTCATGTCGATCTTATCGTGATGCTCAGACCTACCGAGTCGGTCTCCCTCTATCAGCAGATCGTCGGGCGGGGCCTGCGCCTCTCGCCAGGCAAGGAGGATTGTCTGGTACTCGACTATGCGGGCAACAACTTCAACCTGTTCGCCCCCGAAGTGGGGGAGCCCCGCCCCCACGCCGGTACCGAGCCGGTACAGGTGCCCTGCCCCGCCTGCGGTTTTGCCAACACCTTCTGGGGCAAGACCGACGAGGATGGCAAGGTGATCGAGCACTACGGCCGCCGCTGTCAGGGGCTGTTCGAAGATGATGAGGGCAACCGTGAAGAGTGTGACTACCGCTTTCGCGCCAAGATCTGCCCCGGCTGCGGTGCGGAGAATGACATCGCCGCCCGCCGCTGCCAGAGCTGCGATCAGCTGCTGGTGGACCCTGACGACAAGCTCAAAGAGGCGCTCAATCTCAAGGATTGCATGGTGATCCGCTGCGCCGGGCTAACCCTCACAGCAGGGCGCGGCAAACAGGGGGAGCGGCTGGAGGTGACCTACCACGATGAGGATGGATTGACCCTCAGTGAATACTTCGGATTTCACTCCCCGGGCGCACGGCGCTTGTTTCAACAGCACTTTGTGCGTCATCATTGGCCCGCCCCGGGGCTGGAGCCCGAATTTGCCACCCTGGCGAGCGTGCTGGCCGCGCAAAGCCAGTTCCGTCATCCGGATTTTGTCATCGCCCGCAAATCGGGTCGCTTCTGGCAGATAAAAGAGAAAATTTTTGATTATGAGGGTCGCTATCGTACCGCCAACTCGATGACATGATGGCGACCGGCATACATGGCATGAATTGCGTTATCCCGTCGATCCCGCATCGGCTGGTTGAATTATCAGGGTCGGCACCACTGCCGGGCCCTTCGTCACGTTAGAGGATGTTATGCAGCGGCTGTTGATTGGTTTTTGTGCTCTCTTTTCTTCTCTGGCGGCTCATGCCGCCCCGCTGACGCCCCCTCAGGGTGGCCAGTACGCCATCATGGTGCAGGGCAATAACGGCGTCGAGTTCGCCCGCCACGCCGATCAGATGATCGCCCCCGCCTCCACCATGAAGGTGCTCACCGCGCTGGCGGCCCGCCTCGAGCTGGGTGCCGATTTCCGCTTCGCCACTGACATTCAGGCCCAACCGGGTGCCAAACAGGGTGACACCATCAACGGCGATATCTGGATCAACTTCGTCGGCGACCCCACCCTCTCCCGCATGGATCTGCTGGCCCTGTTCAAACAGCTCGGCGTCACCAGCATCAAGGGCAATGTCTACGTCAACACCGGCGCCTACAACGGCTACGAGCGCGGCAACGGCTGGTCGTGGGGGGATCAGACCCTCTGCTTCGCCGCTCCTGTCTCCTCGGTCATCATCGACAAGAACTGCGCCTACGGCACCATCACTGCCACCCAGATTGGCAAACCGGCGGTCGGCAACGTGGCCACCGGCGTCCCCATCGGCATCGGTGCCGACAACGTGGAGGTGATGAGCTATGGCGACATGGCGCGCCAGTTCTGCGCACTGGAAGTGGACATGGCCAAGGGCAACTTCTACGAGCTCAAGGGCTGTATCACCCCGAACAAGGAGCCGCAGGGGCTGCGTTTCGCCATCCACGACGTGGAAGCCTGGGGCTGGGACAACATCCGCTGGGCGATGAACCGGGCCGGTATCAAGCATGATGGCCTGCTGCGGGTCACCCACAAGGCCCCTGAAGGGGCAGAGACCCTCGGCACCCACTACTCGGTCTCCCTGCCGGTGATGCTCGCCAAGATGCTGAAGAAATCGGACAACCTCTACGCCGATACCTTCCTCAAAACCGTGGGCCGTCACTACTACAACAAGCCGGGCAGCTATCGCAGCGGCACCATGGCGGTGCGCGCCATCCTGACCAAGAACGGCATCGATCTGGGCAATGCCACTCTGGCAGACGGCTCCGGTCTTTCCGCTCACAATCTCATCAGCGCCCGTCAGATGATGTCGGTGCTGAACTTCATCCAGAAAAATGATGCCGAGCTTGGCCTGATCAAGCTGCTGCCAAGCTCTCAGGTGGATGGCACCCTGGCGTGGCGCCGCAGCGTCACCGCCCCCATGATGAAGAACAAGGTCCACGCCAAGACCGGCACCATCACCGGCACTTCCAACCTGGTGGGCTTTATCGACACTGCGGGCGGCCAGCGCAAGGCGTTTGTGATGTTCCAGCGTGGCCTGTCCCAAGATCCGGCCACCCATGAGCGCTACCGTGCCAGCAAGGCGCCGTGGCCCTGGACTGTGTTCGAGAAGGGGGTGCTGGAGAGCATCTATCAGCAGCAGCCGATCCAGATCGCCGATGAGAGCTGAGCCAATAGGCCCGCTCGAATCACGGTATCGATAATTTCGGCTTCAAGTCGCCACGAGGCAGGGCTATGCTGTTGCCTGCCTCATTTCAACGGCCATACATAAACGGCTTAAAAAACGGAGAGAAAATATGTTTGCAGTGATTTTTGGTCGCCCGGGTTGCCCCTACTGTGTCCGTGCCGTACAGATCGCCGAGCAGCTGACCGAACAGCGCGATGACTTCAAATTCCGCTACGTGGATATCCATGCCGAAGGGATCACCAAAGAAGATCTGGCCAAGAGCGCCGGCAAGCCGGTCAATACCGTGCCGCAGATCTTCCTGGATGAGCAGCACATCGGTGGCTGCACCGATTTCGAAGCCTACGCCAAAGCGAATCTGGGTCTCTACCAGTAATTCTTGCGGGTCATCCCGAGCGGGTTGACCGCCAGAGCGTATAAAAAAATCCGGCGCCATCAGGCGCCGGATTTTTTTATGGGCAACACGCACACATCATTCCCGATCAGGGAGTCACAGACTGGGGTCAGGGAGTCACAGACTGGGCGGCAAAGCGCGCAATGATGGGGTTGTGATCCGAACTGTCGGTCGCCGGTGAACTCACCTCAACCAGGTCCAGATTGCGGTAGTAGAGGTGATCCAGCGGGCGACCGAAGGCGGTGCGGCGCAGGTCAGGCACCGGCAGGGCCTCTTGCAGCCCCAGCTCGTCCACCAATTTATTCAGCCAGAACTGGCGCTTGTCGCTCCAGGTATTGAAATCACCGGCCAGGATCACCGGCCCCTGATGGCGGCGCACCAAGGCAGTCAAATCGTTGAGCTGCTCGCGGAAGGTAGCCATCCCCAGCTCGAAATTGACCGCATGGATATTGATGACCATGACGCCGTCAGGATCGCCCTGCAGCGGATAGAGGCTCACCAGCCCGGATTTGGGGATGCGCAGCAAAGGCTCGGGGGAGCGCACGCCACAGACGAACGCCTGCGGGGTCTTGGCCACCGTCATCACCCCGAACGAGACGCCGCCCTGGGTGAAGGCTTGCAGCTGTTGCCACTGGAAATCACCGGCGCGCAGCCAGTCGAGCATATCGGGACGGGTGGCCGACTCTTGCAGCAGCACCAGATCCTGCCCCTTGGCATAACTGTCCATCCCCTCGCGCCAGTTCTTGCGCTGGCCCTTGTAGAGATTCCACACCGTCACCCCGAATTCACGGGGCAGCGCCGTGGTCGCCAACGCTACCAGCGGCGGACGCTGGCAGTCGAGTCCCGGCACAATCCCTTGAGCTGTGACCAGATGGTTCTGATCCGGCACCTCAAAACAGCCTACCAACCCCAGGGTCAGCAGGGAGGTACCAAGAATGCGATAACTATTTTTCATTGGCTAACAACCGCCCGCCTTTGCTTTTTGTTGAGACCATCACAAACGTCATTCACGCCGACTAAGCTGATAGTCCCTGTTCCACCCAACCAGAAGGACCTTGTCTCATGGCGAAAGAACTTCGGTACAACGTGACGTTTTATGATCAACAAGGAAATTGTCATCAAGTGGAGCTGGCCACCGTCTATCAGATAAGACGGGACCCTCAATGCGATCTCTGCCTGTTTGACACCCTGCAATATGTGGGCTCGGAAGAGATGCTTGAACGCATGATACGGCAAAAAACCGGGCTTGAGCAGGAAATATCCATCATCAATGCCCGGCTGATTTAATCAGGCACTCACTGGAACCGGGCGGGATTTGCCCTGTTCGTCGATGGCGACATAGGTGAAGATCCCCTCGGTCACACAGTAACGCTGGGCATCGTTTTCCCGCAGTACCGGCTTGACCCACACCTCCAGCTTGAGCTTCATGGAGCTGCGGCCGATCTTCATGCAGCGGCCGTAGCAGCAGACCACATCGCCCACCTTGACCGGACTGTGGAAGGTCATGCCTTCGACGGATACGGTACAAATACGTCCTTTTGCCAGCTCCTTGGCCATAATGCCCCCACCTATATCCATCTGGGACATGATCCAGCCACCAAAGATGTCGCCATTGGGGTTGGTATCGGCTGGCATTGCCAGGGTTCTCAGCAACAACTCCCCATCGGGGTGACGTTTTGTATCTACCATCATTACCGCCTCTCTCTCATGGATGGCGGCATGATAGGGGGCGATCACCCCCTTGGCAAACCTCAATTGCCCAAGGCGGCGAGCTCGGCAAACCAGTGGGCCGGATCGGGCCAGCGATAGTTGAATCCCATCTGCTGGCAAATCAGCTGACCGTCGATGGGCTGAAATTCACCGGCAGGCTCGATAAAGACCGGCACAGGCAGCCCCTGCTGGCGCGCCGCAAAGGGGTAGAACTGCTCGCGGCGCGGATGCACAGGCGCGCTCAGGTTGAAAACATCCCCGTCCTTACCCCGTTCCAGCAGCAACATGCAAGCCGCCACCACATCGTCCAGATGGACCAGATTGACCGACTGGGCGCCGCCATCCAGGGTCTTGCCCGCGAGGAAACGGCCGGGATGACGATCCGGGCCATAAAGGCCGGAGGGGCGCACTATCATCACCACCTCGAAACCGGCTGCCAGCACCGCCTGCTCCGCTGCCAGCATCCGCTCGCCACGGGCATGGCGCGGTTTGGGCTGTTCACCCTCCTGCTGCCCCGCGCCCCATACCGAGGTGGCGCTGACAAACAGCACCCGCCGGGTGCCACTCGCTTTGGCCAACGCGCAGGCCTTTGCCACCGCCTGCGGATAGTCATCGGTCTTGCTGGGCGGTACGCAGATAACCAGACTCTCGCAGGGGATGGGCCACGGCGCTTGTTGATCAGCAACGGACATCTCGGCAGAGCCCATGTTGGCAGAGATGGTCAGCGGATAGGCGTTGATCCCCTCCCCCTGCAGACGGGCCGCCTTCTCGGCGCTGCTGACCGTCACCGCCACCGGCTTGCCTGCCGCCAGCAGGGCCCGCGCCAGCGGCAGCCCCAGCCACCCCGCCCCCAGAATACTGATCGTCCCGGCGATATGTTGTTCTGTCATCGTCCCTTCTCCTGTTTGACGCTATTTGCCCCGCAGCTTACCTGCCTTGGAATAAAAAGAAAGCTTTGGCCTGCAGATAGACAAATGCCGCCAATAGCTGCGGCATATCGTTTCTATTAGTGAGTGATGTCGTAAGTCATATCGGGCGTCATATTTTTTCCAACTCTCTTTTCCTCGATCACTCAACCTTATTTCCCTGTGCCATTGATGCGAATTAAAAACTGAATATGTAACTTCTCAGTTATCTCGAGAGGGTAGAACCTGTTGCTAGGGTAAACATAACTCCCGGCTAAAGGACTTATAACGCAATAACACAACTACCGCAGCATCTTGGAACTAGAAGAGCCAAACGTTGATAGTTATTCTTGAAGCATTTGTTATATACATTATGACAAACCGTTTTTAATTAAATTAAACACTCTATCAAACAACCCATACATTTTGCTGTCAATCCCTTCCTTGTTAAGTATATTTTGCTCAGATTCAATTTTTTTAAGCTTGAGACCATTTATAGGCGTTAAAACAAACATGCCAGTCAGTTTGTTTTCATTAGAATAAGCCATTATGGCATTTCCTGAGTAAGCTCGAATAAGCACTCGACCTAATTCATCCGAAAAATATTCTTTTTGGTTTGATGCTGAAACATTACCAGCAGCATGCGCAGCGACAGCTAGGTAAAAACATATTAATACAACACGCCCAATCGATACCTCACCAAATACTTTATATCTCTGAGTTAAACCACCATAACCCCTCGACCACTCAATAACTTTACTTTGAGCATCACTATACGAACCATAATTTTTTATTTCAAAAAATGGCATTATTATCTGAAACCACATATTCATAAAAGGGATAGTCAGAAAGAAAACCTTCTTATACCACTCTGCATCAATAAAAAGACACAATATCACCGCAGGAATAAAAATAACCCCATATGAGTCAAAAATTTTAGCTATTGGTTTATCCGCATACTTATCATTAATAACCGTAGTAACCAGATCTAAAACTTGATAAACCAATCCCGTCAGACCTAGAATAGACAAACATGCTAAAATTATTGACTTAACCTCAACCTGTAGTAACCCTTCTGGAACTTCAAAATATGAGAGATAGCTTCTCTCAAAAATATATGCCACCAAATAGGATATTGCAGTTATAACTAGTCCTGCTATAGCTTCATTACTAAAAATGATATTAGTACTACGTTGTTCTTTCAATTTAAAACCTCAATTATCTACAGAACACATATTGCTTCGTATATCGTGCCCAGTTCTGTCAGACAGTTCAATAAAAATGACATGTCTTTTCAATATTTTACTGTCGGCATCTTCAAGATAGCCCTACCCTTACTATCGGATAAATGGAAGCTCTCCCTTTATAGACAATCTATTGTATCACTCCCACCCAAGTTTTATAAATTTACAACATTGTAGGTGGTGCATATATTCGTAAGCCAAGAACCCTTTGCTATCAATATAAAAATAGCGGGCCAATGGCCCGCTTGGTTATATTTCACTCACACAATCCTCACACCGGCGGATGGAAATGGCTGGCTTCGCGGGTGGCCATCTCCTCGTAGGTGGCCCACTTCTGCCACGCCACTTGTTGCGCCACCTGCATCAGCCGCTCGGCCTCCTCCGGATGGCTCTGGGCCAGCACCCGATAACGGGTCTCCTCCTGCCGATATTCAGCAAGGGGGATAGAGGGGCGCAGGCTGTCGAGGCTGAAGGGGTTCTGCCCCGATCTGCGCAGTACCGGGTTGTAGCGCATCAGCGGCCAGTGACCGGAGGCCACGGCCCGTTTTTGCTGGGTCAGGCCAAACTCCATATCGATGCCGTGGGCGATGCAGTGGCTGTAGGCGATGATCAGCGACGGGCCCGGATAGGCTTCGGCCTCACGCAAGGCTTGCAGCGCCTGCTGCGGGTTGGCACCAAAGGCGATGCGGGCAACATAGACGTTGCCGTAGGAGATGGCCTGCAACGCCACATCCTTCTTGGCCAGCGTCTTGCCTCCCGCCGCGAATTTGGCGACGGCACCGAGCGGGGTCGATTTCGACATCTGGCCGCCGGTGTTGGAGTAGACCTCGGTATCCATCACCAGCACGTTCACATCGCGCCCGGAGGCGAGCACATGATCGAGCCCCGCCGAGCCGATGTCATAGGCCCAGCCATCGCCGCCGATGATCCAGACCGAGCGGCGCACCAGCTGATCGATAAGCGACAGCAGCTCGCGGGCCTTGCCGGACTTTACCTCTTCCAGCCGCTCGCGCACTTGCGCGACCCGGGTGCGCTGGGCGCGGATCTCCGACTCCAGCCGCTGCGGGGCGCTAATCAGGGTATCGACCAGCTCGGCGCCCAGCTCCCCCTTCATCGCTTCGAGGGCTGCCACCGCCTGACCGTGATGCTGATCGGCGGTGAGACGAAAACCAAAGCCAAACTCGGCGTTGTCCTCGAACAGGGAGTTGGACCAGGCTGGCCCCTTCCCTTCGCCATTCTTGGCCCACGGCGTGGTCGGCAGGTTGCCACCATAGATGGAGGAGCAACCGGTAGCGTTGGCTACCAGCATGCGATCGCCAAACAGCTGGGTCAGCAGCTTGAGATAGGGGGTCTCGCCACAGCCGGCGCAGGCACCGGAGAACTCGAACAGGGGTTCGAGGAACTGGGCACCGCGCACCGTGGAGAAATCCACCCGCTCGCGGGCAGGCCACGGCAGACTCTCGAACCAGCGCAGCGCCTGTTTCTGGCCAGCCAGATGGGGCGCCTTGTCCATCATGGTGATGGCGCGCTCGCCCTCGTGTTCCTCATCGGCCCCGACCCGCACCGGACAGGCCTGCACGCACTGACCGCAGCCGGTGCAATCCTCCGGATAGAGTTGCAGGGTGTAGCGGCTGTCGGGGAAGCCCTTGGCGGTAACGGGCACCGACTGGGCTGCCTCGGGGGCGGTCGCCAGCCAGTCCTGATGGTAGAACTTGGCCCGCAGCGCCGCGTGGGGGCAGACAAAGACACAGTTGCCGCACTGGATGCAGATATCGGAGTGCCAGATCGGGATCTCGCGGGCGATATCCCGCTTCTCGAAGCGACTGGTGGCGGTGGGGTAAGTGCCATCCACCGGCAACATGGAGACCGGAATAAGATCGCCACGCCCCGCCAGCATCTCGCCGGTGACCCGCTGGACAAACTCGCTGCCACCCGGTGCCAGCGGTAGCGGATAGTCGCTGATCTGCTCCTCACCGGCCGGGATGGCCACCTGATGGAGATGAGCCAGAGTGTCATCCACCGCCGCGAAGTTGCGCTCAACCACTTCGGGCCCCTTGCGGGCATAACTCTTCTCGATGCTCTCCTTGATCAGCGCAATGGCCTCATCCCGCGGCAAGACTCCGGCCAGCGCGAAAAAGCAGGTCTGCATAATGGTGTTTATGCGATTGCCCATGCCGTTTTGCTCGGCCACCCGATCCCCATCGATGCAGTAGAGGCGGATATCGAGGGCGCGAATGCGGGCACGCAGCCGCTCGGGCAGCTGGCCCCACACCTTGTCAGCCTCGTAGGGGGCATTGAGCAGCAGGGTCGCCCCTTCGGCGGCGTGCTCCAGCAGATCGACCGATTCGACAAAGCCCCACTGATGGCAGCCGATAAAGCTCGCCTGCTCGATAAGCCAGGGGGCGTCGATGGGCTCGGGGCCAAAGCGCAGGTGGGAGACGGTGCGCGAGCCCGACTTTTTGGAGTCGTAGACGAAGTAGCCCTGGGCGTGGAAGCCCTCCAGCTCACCGATGATCTTGATGCTGTTCTTGTTGGCGCCCACCGTGCCGTCGGCACCGAGGCCGAAGAAGAGCGCCCGCACCCGGCTGGCAGGCTCCAGATCGCCGATGGGGTGCCAGGCCAGACTGAGGCCCGACACATCATCCACAATCCCCACCGTAAAGCGGGGGCGCGGCGCATCGGATGCCAACTCCTCGAACACCGCCGCGCACATGGCGGGGGTGAACTCTTTGGAAGAGAGGCCATAGCGACCGCCGCTCAGCCAGGGCAGCCGCTTGATAAGGCCGCGCTGCAAACCGTCGATAAGGGCGCTCTGCACATCCAGCAGCAGCGGCTCGCCGCCCGCCCCCGGCTCCTTGGTGCGATCCAGCACCGCCATGCGCCGCACGCTCTGCGGTAGCGCATCGAGCAGCGCCTGTACCGGGAAGGGGCGATAGAGGCGCACAACCAAGACCCCGGTCTTGCGATCCTGTTGATTGAGCCAATCCACAGTCGTGCGGGCGGTGGCCGCTCCCGAGCCCATCAGTACGATGACGTCGGTGGCATCGGGCGCGCCGTGGTACTCCACCAGCCGGTAGTGGCGGCCGGTCAGCTCGCCGAGATTGTCCATGCACTGCTGCACCCGCGCCGGTACCGCTTCGTAGAAGGGGTTGACGCTCTCGCGGGACTGGAAATAGGTATCCGGGTTCTGGGCGGTACCGCGCATCACCGGATGATCCGGGTTGAGGGCCCGCGCACGGTGGGCGCGTACCCAATCGTTGTCGATCAGCGCCCGGATCTCATCCCGATGCAGGGCGGTGATCTTGTTCACCTCGTGGGAGGTACGAAAGCCGTCGAAAAAGTGGATAAAGGGCACCCGGCACTGCAGGGTGACGCTGTGGGCGACCAAGGCCAGGTCCTGCGCCTCCTGCACCGAGCCGGAGGCGAGCATGGCAAAGCCGGTGCTGCGCGCCGCCATCACGTCCTGATGGTCACCAAAAATCGACAGCCCCTGCGCCGCCAGCGAGCGGGCCGCCACATGGAACACCGCCGAAGTCAATTCACCGGCGATCTTGTACATGTTGGGCAGCATCAGCATCAGCCCTTGACTGGCGGTGAAGGTGGTGGCGAGCGCCCCCGCCTGCAGGGCGCCGTGTACCGTGCCGGCCGCCCCCCCTTCACTCTGCATCTCCACCACGGTGGGGATGTTGCCCCACAGGTTGGTCTGCCCTTCTGCCGCCCAGGCATCGGCCAGTTCGGCCATAGTCGAGCTCGGGGTGATGGGGTAGATGGCACACACTTCACTCAGCTGGTACGCCACCCGAGCCGCGGCTTCGTTACCGTCGACCATGATCAATTCATGTTTCATAGGGACTCCTCCGGTTGGCGCAGCTCGATGGCGTGACAAGGGCACTGATCATGACAGGCACCGCAGCCGGTGCAGCGCTCGGCATCCACCTGATACCCCTTGCCCGGCCCCAGCTTGGCTATGGCCTGCTCGGGGCAACTGCCATAGCAGCCGTCGCACTCGAAGCAGTTGCCGCAGGAGTAGCAGCGCGCCGCCTCGTAGCGGGCGGCCACCTCATCCAGCCCGCCGATGATCTCGCCAAAGTCATCCCGCGCCCACGCCGGTTTGACCGGCTGACTGCTGGCCGGAGCGTGGGTCTGGAACCAGAGCTGCAACTGCTCTGGCCCCACCAGCGGGTAGGAGACCATCTTTTGGTAGTGGCGACCGCGCAGCCAGGCATCCATATGGCGCGCCGCCTTCTTGCCATGGCCGGTGGCGATGGTGACGGTGCGCTCGGAGGGCACCATGTCGCCGCCCGCAAACAAACCCGGCACATCCGTCATCAGGTTACCCGCTACCTGCACCACTCCCTCCTTGTTGACCCGCACGCCGGGAATGCTCTCCAGCACCGAGAGGTCGACCTCCTGACCGAGCGCCAGAATAAGGGAATCCGCTTCGAGAGTTTCAAACTTGCCGGTGGGCACCGGCTTGCCCTCGGCATCCAGCGCCATCACCTCCACCTCGATATGGGTATTGTCGAGCTGGCGGATGCTGCGCAGCCAGTTGATCTTGATCCCCTCCTCCTCGGCCTCGTCGGCTTCAAAGGCGTGAGCAGGCATATGGTCCCGGTCGCGGCGGTAGATGATCATTGCCTCTTCAACGCCCAAACGGCGGGCGGTACGGGCCGCATCCATGGCGGTATTGCCACCCCCATAAATCGCTACCCGCCGTCCCAGTTTGGGGGGCGGCAAGCCCTGCTCTTCGGCCAGACTGGCCTGCTCTAGGAAACTCACCGCATCGAGGATCTTGCCCGCTTCCCGGGCCGGAATATCGACCCGCTTGGCCAGATGGGCGCCGATGGCCATAAAGACGGCATCAAAGCCCCCCTCGTCGCGCTCGCGCAGCACATCCTCCACCTTGTGGTTGAGGGTCAGGGTGACACCAGCAGCCACGATGCGGGCCACCTCCCGATCCAGCACGTCGCGGGGCAGACGGTAGGCGGGAATGCCAAAGCGCAGCATGCCGCCAGCAAGCGGCCCCGCTTCGCGGATCTCCACCTGATGACCGAGCCGGTTGAGGTGCCAGGCGCAGGAGAGACCTGAGGGACCAGCGCCTATGACCAGCACCTTCTTGCCGCTGGCAGGGGCAGGTGGCGCAGGCTGCCAACCACGGGCCAGCGCTTCGTCGCCGAGGAAGCGTTCGATGGCGTGGATAGAGACGGATTCATCCACCTGACCGCGGTTGCAGGCGCTCTCGCAGGGGTGATAGCAGACCCGGCCATGGATGGCGGGCAAGGGGTTCTCTTCGATCAGGGTCTGCCAGGCCGCCTCAAAACGGCCGGCCTGCGCCAAAGAGAGCCAGGCCTGGATATTTTCTCCGGCCGGGCAGGCGTGATTGCAGGGTGGCAGGGCCGGCCGCCAAACGGGTAGCCGGGTACGCACCGGGCCTGTTCCCGTTTTCAGGGAGAGATCCGGCAATGGGGTCATGTCCAGTTGTTTGCTCATACATTGCTTTCTTCTTTTTGTGTGACAGGCCCCACCCGATGGCGCTTGATACCGTGTAGCCGAAGCGGACGGTGGCCGGATGGGGAAGAAGCGAAAGCGTTAGAAACTGGGAACTGAGTCGATAATGGCCGCTTTTTTGTACTGATTAGCGAATCAGGATCAAAAAATGTTGCACTTTATGGTTCATAGAGACCAGAACGTGACTCAAGTAACATCTTCTCCAGCTGACCGCTGGCTTTCAGTTTGGCGAGCCCCCGATTGAAGGTTTTGATCAGCTCGTCAGCGTTGGCACGCTTGCGGCTGATCAGCAGGTGGCCTTCAACTTTCATCACGGGTTTTGAATGGGTTGCAAAGAGATCGACCGTGCTGGCCGGGTAGAACTGACGCAGGGAGTAGTAGCCGACATCTATGTTCTCCAGGGTCAGGTCGGCGCGGCCGGAGAGCAGCAGATCAAAGCTCTGGCGCAGCCGGGTGACGAACTGCACCTGCAGCGGCACCTGCGCGATGGCTGCAAAAAAATCTGCATTGTAGGTATAGCCACTGACCGCAGCCAGCTTGCGATCCGCCAGATCCTGATAGCCACGCCATTCCAGCGGGTTTGATTTGAGATAGAACCAGACGTAGGTTTCGCTCAGGATGGGATCGCTGTAGAGATGGGTTTTGCGCCGCTCGCTCGACTCATACCAGTGGACAGTGCCATCCACCACTCCCTCCTCCGACAAGCGAAAGGCCCGCTTCCAGGGCAGAAACTGGAACTTGACGCTCACCCCTTCACTCCTGAATGCCTCGCTCACCACATGGGGGATAAGCCCCTGATATTTCAGCGTCTCGGAGCAGTAAGGGGGATACTCTCCCGTGGTCAGGGTCAGCTCCTGCGCCCAGAGCCCGTGGCAAAAAAGGCTCCCCGCCAGCAACCAGCTTATTTTCATCCCGATGCCCTCTTGTTCTCTTTTCCCAACTATAGACCGCCCCCTTGAAAGGATTGCCGGATCGCCGGGGAACCGTTATGTTCCCCTTTTTCTAGGCGATCGCGCCGCGTCACAAGGATATGAAGATGCCCAGGCTAGACAGCATTCACCTCTACCCCATCAAATCGACTGCAGGTATGCCGCTGGCTCGCGCCCGGGTGACCGAAGAGGGACTGGCAGGGGATCGCCGCTACATGGTGGTCAAACCGGACGGCACCTTTATCACCGCCCGTACCCATCCCCAGCTGCAACAGGTCGTGGCCACCCCCATCGAAGGAGGCTTGCAACTGCGCTATCCGGGCTTTGAACCGCTCACCCTGCAAGAGGCCGACTTCAGCTGCGCCCCGCAAGCTACCGGAGTCTGGAGCGACCGTTTCACCGCCCTGCACACCGACCCCAAAGCCGATGGGTGGCTGAGCCGGGTGGCAGGGGAAACGGTGCAACTGCTCTGGCTGGGTGAGACCTCTGATCGCTTTCGCGAGAAGACCGGCACCCGGGTCAGCTTTGCCGACGGTTATCCGCTGCTGCTGATAAGCCAGGCTTCCCTTGAGGATCTCAATCTGCGCTCCGATGCGCTGCACCAGATGAGCCAGTTCCGCACCAATCTGGTGGCAAGCAATACCCAGCCCTTCGAGGAGGACAGCTGGGTGCGCATCCGCATCGGCGAAGTGGAATTTAAAGTGGTCAAGCCCTGCAGCCGCTGCATCATGACCACGGTGGAAGCGGGCACCGATCGTTTCAACGCCCTGAAAGAGCCGCTGGCCACCCTTACCCGCTACCGCCGTGGCGAGGATGGCGAGGTCTACTTCGGCCAGAATCTGGTGGCGCTGAACGAGGGCTGGATTGAGGCAGGCAGCGAGATAGAAGTGCTGGAGCGCACCCGTCCGGTGGTCTATCCCGCCGCCGCGCCGAAGAAGCGGGAGCTGGTCTGCATGGCCCGCGAACCGCTGGCGCGGGCTCTGGAGACCTTCTGGTTCGAAGCAGCCGATGGCGAGCCTCTGCCCGACTACCTGCCGGGCCAGCATCTGCCCATCAGCCTCGATATCAAAAATGAACGGATCCAGCGGCGCTATACCCTGAGCTCCACGCCGGATCACCCGGAGCGTTACGGCATCAGCGTCAAGAAGGTGGAGGGTGGCCGCATCTCCCACTGGCTGCACCAGCAGTTGCAGGTGGGTGATCGGCTGCTGGCCGCCAACCCCGCTGGCGATTTTCACTTAGGGTCCGAGCGCAACCTCCTGTTGCTCTCCGCAGGCTCCGGCGTCACCCCCATGCTGGCGATAGCCCGCACCCTGGCGCTACGCGGGGAGCTGGAAGAGGTTCACTTTATGCACCTGTGCCGCAGTGAAGCGGACATTCCCGCCGCCAGCGAACTGTACGCCATGGCGCAGCAGGGCATGACCCTCACCATTATCCTGAGCCAGCCGGACAATCACTGGCAGGGGCTGCAAGGGCGACTCAATGATGAGCATCTGCGACTGGTCAAAGGGTTGGCCGAAAAAGAGGTCTTTATCTGCGGCCCCCACGGTTTTATGGCCGATGCTGCCGCCAAAGTTGCGGCCCTCGGCGTTCCGGCCGCACGGATCAAACAGGAGAGTTTTGGCGGCGCCATTCTCTCGGTGGCCCGCCCCCATCAGGCGGTACAACTGCGTATCGGCGCCCAAGCCTTTACCGGCAACAATCAGGGCACTGTGCTGGATCAGGCCAACAAGCAAGGCGTAGAGCTGCCCTGGAGCTGCCGCGCCGGGATCTGCGGCAGTTGCAAACAGACGCTGATCTCGGGCGAGGTGGATCACCCCGACGCCCCCGCCATCAGTGCCGCCGAGCGGGCAGAGGGCAAAATCCTCACCTGCTGCGCCGTACCGCTCACAGACATCGTCATCAAATAAGGTGATCGAGCCACGAAAAGGCTGGCTGGGCCCCGATCCTGGCCGACCTTTTCCCCCCTGTCGACCCGCGGTTCCTCCATTCTCGTCTCTTTCTCGCCCCGCCTGCGCAACCATGCCGACGATGACTTCTATACTCACAGCAATAACAACAAAACCCCTCCGACGTAGCGGCCTTTGCCGTCTGACCAAGGGGGTTACCCGGTGAGAATAAGGACGCTCAAACCATGGAACAGAACAAACCCGCCTTTCAACTCAACCTCTTGCTCTCCGTGATCACCCTGATCCTGCTGTCACTGGTGTTTTTCGCCTACAGCTGGGCGGGTAAACAACTGGAAGAGAGTTATCGACAACAATATCTCTCCTACCTGCTGGCCGACGAGCTGCGCCAATCCTCCGATGACCTGACCCGACTCGGTCGCACCTACGTCATCACCAAGGATCCAGCCTACGAGCAGCAGTACATGCGGATACTGGCCATTCGCAACGGCGAACAGCCGAGACCGGATGGCTACAACCGTATCTATTGGGATTTTGTCGCGGCCAACGGCCAGAATCCTCGCCCCGACAGCAATGTTCGCCGCGGCCTGATCGATCTGATGAAGGATGCCGGTTTCACCGATGCTGAACTCGCCAAGCTCAACGAGGCCAAGAACAACTCGGATGCACTGGTCAACACCGAGGTGGCTGCCTTCAAACTGGTGCAGCAGACGGACGGTGATCTGGCCGCCAACCAGCAGAAGGCCATCGCCATGATGCATGACAAGGCCTATCACCAGAACAAGGGTCGCATCATGTCACCCATCGACGATTTCTACGTGATGATGGAGGGGCGCAACCAGGAGGCGGTCGAGAGTGCCACCGCCAATACCGACATGCTGCGCTACCTTTTTATCGCTCTGGGCCTGGTATTGATGTTCTTCCTCTGGCGCACATATCGCTCCCTGCTCGATCTGGTGGGCACCTCGGTCGAACAGCTCAAGACCGATCTCCATCTGCTGGCGGAAGGGGATTTCTCCCGCCCCATCAAGGTGCCCCAAGGCTCGAAAGAGAGTCTTATCGGCCTGCTTGGCACCACACAGAGCACCCTCAAGGGGATCATCGGCAAGGTATCCCACTCCACCGAGGAGTTGTCCAATTCGGCCGACAGCATCGCCCAGATAGCGGAGCAGACCGCCCAGTTCGCCACCGATCAGCAAACCAGTACCCAGACCATGGCCGCCGCCATCGAAGAGCTGGTGGTGAGCATCAGCCACCTATCCGACAATGCCAGCCATGCAGACGAGCTCAGCAAGGTCTCAGCCGACACGCTGGAGGAGGGCTCCGGGGTCATCAAGGAGACGCTTGGCAGCATCGAGAATATCTCCACCACGGTCGGTGAAGCAGCCAGCACCATCGCAGAACTCAACAGCCATACCCAGCAGATCTCGGAGATCATCGGCGTGATCCGCGGCATCGCCGATCAGACCAACCTGCTGGCCCTCAACGCGGCTATCGAGGCGGCGCGGGCCGGTGAACAGGGTCGCGGCTTTGCGGTAGTTGCCGACGAAGTACGCAATCTGGCCAGCCGCTCGGCGGCCTCGACCCAGCAGATCACCGGGATGATCAGCAAGATCCAGAGCGGGGCGGATGCCTCTATCCGCAGCATGGAGAACACGGTCAACAACGTCTCCCGCGGGGTCACACTGGCCAACCAGACCGGGCAGGCAATCGCCAGCATCCAGAGCCACGCCTCCAATCTCACCGGTCTGATGGGAGAGATCAGCCACACCCTGCGCGAGCAGTCCACCGCCGCCAACGAGGTGGTCTCTACCGTCGGCAACATCACCTCCCTCTCGGAACAATCGGGGGATGCCGCCCGCCACGTGTCCCAAGAGGCAGCCAAGCTCAAGCAGCTGTCACGGGTGCTGCGCCAGGAGATGGGGCACTTCAAGCTTTAAAGAAGGCTGCAAAACAAAACGGCTGCCCCAAGGCAGCCGTTTTTTATTCGGCGTTATCCCCTGTCATTCAGTATCTATCAACCACGCAGGGCGGCGATACGCTGCTCGATGGGCGGGTGGCTCATGAACAGTTCGCTCATGGAGCGCTTGCCGTTGATGCCAAAGGCCATCATTGAGCCTTCCAGCTGCGGCTCGGCACCGCGGGAGAGGCGCTCAAGGGCGGCAATCATCTTGTCGCGACCGGCCAGCTTGGCGGCACCGGCATCGGCACGGAACTCGCGCTGACGGCTGAACCACATGACGATGATGGAGGCCAGAATGCCGAACAACATCTCCAGCACAAACACGGTGATCATGTAGGCAAAACCACCGGTGCTGCTGCTCTCTTCCTCGTTGTTGGAACTGAAGAAGTTGCTGATGACGCCAGCCACGATGCGGGCGAAGAACATCACGAAGGTGTTCACCACCCCCTGGATCAGGGTCAGGGTCACCATGTCGCCGTTGGCAACGTGGCTCACCTCGTGGGCCAGTACCGCTTCCGCCTCGTCACGGCTCATGCTGTAGAGCAGGCCGGAGGAGACCGCCACCAGCGAATCATCTCGGCGGGCGCCGGTCGCAAAGGCGTTCATCTCGGGAGAGTCGTAGATCCCCACTTCCGGCATCTTGATACCCGCTTCGCGGGCCTGACGGGCAACAGTGCTCACCAGCCAGTGCTCGGTCTCGTTACGAGGTTGCTCGATGACCTGGACGCCATAGCTGCGCTTGGCCATCCACTTGGACATCAGCAAGGAGATAAAGGAACCCCCAAAACCGAACACGGCACAGAACATCAACAGCCCGGAAATGCTGGACTTGTTGATCCCCAGAACCGAGAACAGGATATTGAGTACCACCCCCAGCACCAGCATGACGGCCAGGTTGGTCACCAGGAATAGCATAATTCGCTTCATATAGACTCCTTGTGAGAATTAAAGACACGGAGAGAGATCACTCGACCTCCCTATCTCCATGTTATGGATGAATTTTAGGGAGACTCGATGAATGTTCGCTGAATGTGACGTCACAAGAGCGGAGAGATATCAAGCCGCCCCTGCAAATCAGCCTCAAATGGATTGTTTATAAAGGGAATTTCCCCCAGAAACGGGGCCGGTAACATCCCCCTCAGGGTGTCCAGATTTTCCTGATAGTGGCTCATGGCACTGTGAAGGCGATTAATAACCCATCCCGCCACTGGCAACCGATCGTTGCGAATGGCAGCAAAGGTGAGCAGTGCATGGTTGAGACAGCCCAGCTTGGCCCCCACCACCAAAATCACCGGCATGTTCTCCTGCTTCACCCAATCCGACAGCAGATGCTTGCGATCCAGCGGCAGATACCAGCCCCCCGCCCCTTCCACTACTGCAAGCTCGGCCCCTGCCTGTTCAATCTTGCGCAGCCCCTCGCTCAGCCCCTGCATGGTAATGGGCTGGCGCGCCTCGCTGGCAGCGATATGGGGCGCAATCGGCGGCTCATAGGCAAAGGGATTGACCACCTCATAAGGCAGCTGAACACTCGCCGCCTCCTGCAACAGAACAGCGTCGAGGTTGCGCAATCCATCGGGTGTTCGGGCACACCCTGCCGAGATAGGCTTGTAGCCGGCACAGCGGATCCCCTGTGCGCTGAATTCGCGCAGCAGAGTGCGTGCCACCAGCGTCTTGCCCGCATCGGTATCTGTGCCGGTGATAAAGAATGATTTCATATGGTTCTCTCCTTGGCAGGGAGTGGCTCACTGCCCTGCACACACTGCAATTCCCGGCGCTCAGCGAGGCTTGCTGAGGCGACCGAGACACACCCGATAACTGGCGACCAACCTGCCATCGGGCTGGCGAAATGCTTCATATGCCTGAGCCAGCTGCTGCAATCTGGCGCGACCGCTCAGACCGGCCGGGGCGGCGCCCCCTTGATTGTCGTTGATCTGATTGGCCCCAATCCCCTTGAGATCGCGCAACAACTGCGGCAATTCAAGATAGGCGAGATCCCAGGTGATACAACGCAGCTCGGGAGCAGATACCCCGGCGCTAGCCAGCGCCTGCTCCAATTGTGGCAGGCTGAGGAAGCGATTGACATGGGCGCGACCATCAAGCTGCTGCCAGGCGGCTCGCAACTGCCAGAGCGACTCATCGAGCAGGGTCGAGAAAAAGATCTGGCCGCCCGGTTTGACCACCCGAAGCAACTCGCCAAAAGCCTGGGCCGGACGCTCGCACCACTGCAACGCCAGACTGGAGAAAACCCAGTCGAACGAGTTATCGGCGAAAGGAAGCTGCTCCGCATCGCCGCAGAGCAGGCGAGCACCGCTGCCACGCAAGGCGGCCTGCGCCAGCATGCCGGGGGCGAGATCAAGCCCCACCAGCTGGTGACAACGGTTCGCCAGTTGGGGCAAGAAAAAGCCGGTGCCGCAGCCCAGATCCAGCCCGCTCACCGTCAGATCAGTGCCAACCAGCCTGTCTGGCATCCATTCCAGCAGCGCCTGACCCACCTCCTGCTGAAAGCGGGCATGGGCATCGTAATGACGAGCGGCGGCGCCGAAACGGCGAGCAAGCTGCGCCTTGTCGACCGTTTGAAAACGCTCAGCCATAGTGAGCCTCCCCAAGCGTTGTAACTGCAGGGCTGACCCCCAAGGCATCGAGCAGGCGATCCACATCCTGCTCGCGATGAGCCGCGCTCAGGGTAATGCGCAGCCGCGCCGTACCAACTGGCACCGTGGGCGGGCGGATGGCGCTCACCCAGACGCCGCGCTCCCGCAGCCGTTCTGCCAGTTGCAGGGCAACACTGCTCTCCCCCACCAGCAGCGGCTGGATGGGGGTATCGCTCGCACCGAGTTGCCAACCCAACGCCTGTGCCCCTTGCCGGAAGCGGGCGATGAGCTTACCAAGATGGGAGCGGGCCTCATCGGCGGCACGCACCAGCTCGATGCTCTTGCTGACTGCGCAAGCCTGCGCCGCCGGCATATGGGTGCTGTAGACATAGTGGCGGGCGAAGTTGACCAGATACTCCACCAGCTCGCGGCTGCCGCCGACAAAAGCGCCAGCCACACCAAGCGCCTTGCCAAAAGTGCCCATCTGGATGTGTACGCTGGCCGGATCTACCTCCTGCGCCGCCAGAGTGCCGCTCCCCTCGGGCCCCATCACGCCGAGACCATGGGCATCGTCGATCATCAGCCAGTTGCCGCTCCGGGCGGCGAGGGTTGCGAGCTCACCCCAGGGGGCCTGATCCCCGTCCATGCTGAACACCCCTTCCGAGACAATCAATCCGCGATTTGGCTCAAGCTGCCGTTCAAGGGCCGCCATATCGTTGTGGGCAAAACGCTTCATCTTGCAGGGGAGCTGGCTGCCCATCTCCTGCAGGGAGGCGTGGTTGAGTTTGTCCTGCCACAGCAGGTGTTCCTTGCCGAGCAACGCTTTAAGCACCGCCTGATTGGCCGAAAAACCGCAGTTGAAGAGCAGCACCGCCTCCACCCCGAGCCAATCGGCCAGGGTCTCCTCAAGCTCTTGGTGGGCACGGCTGTAACCGGTCACCAGCGGCGAGGCGCCGGAGCCCGCGCCATAGCGCTCAACCCCCGCTTTGAAGGCAGCCTTGATGGCTGGGTGATCCGCCAGCCCCAGATAGTCGTTGGCGGAAAAGTTGAGGTAGTCGCACCCCGCAACCTTGAGCCGCCCGCCACTCGCCCCGTCGGTCGCGATGCGGTTGCGCAGCAGGCCAGCCTGTTCGCGCCCGGCCAGCGCAACGCCCAATGCAAAAGGGCCTGTTACTGCTGGGCCAGTCATGACCGCGCAGCCCCTGCACGGGGGCGGGTGGCGTCATAAAACATTTCGGCAGGTTCGCTCTGGCGGCTCACCTCGGCCAGCAACTCCTCTTCTTGAACCTGATCCGGTTTCTGGGCGCGCTGGGCGGGACGAATGCCGAGCCGCTTGAACAGCTGCATATCGCTGTTCTCGTCCGGGTTCGGCGTGGTCAGCAATTTGCAGCCGTAGAAGATGGAGTTGGCCCCCGCCATAAAGCACATGGCCTGCATCTGCTCGTTCATCTTCTCCCGCCCGGCAGAGAGGCGCACATGGGAGGCCGGCATCATGATCCGCGCCACTGCGATGGTGCGGATAAATTCGAACGGATCGAGGTTCTCCTCGTTCTCCAGCGGCGTCCCCTTCACCTTGACCAGCATGTTGATGGGCACACTCTCCGGGTGACGCGGCAGGTTGGCCAGCGCCATCAGCAGGCCCGCACGGTCTTTGGCCTGCTCACCCATGCCGACGATGCCGCCAGAGCAGACCTTCATGCCGGCGCTGCGCACATGCTCCAGGGTATCGAGCCGATCCTGATAGGTGCGGGTGGAGATGATCTCGCCGTAAAACTCCGGCGAGGTGTCGAGGTTGTGGTTGTAGTAATCGAGCCCCGCAGCGCCAAGACGCTCCGCCTGATCGGCGGTGAGCATCCCCAGGGTCATGCAGGTCTCCATCCCCAGCCCGCGCACCTCCTCAATCATCCGGATGATGTAGGGCATGTCCTTCTCTTTGGGGTTGCGCCAGGCGGCCCCCATGCAGAACCGGGACGAGCCGTTGGCCTTGGCTTCGCGGGCCCGCTCCAGCACCTTCTCCACCTCCATCAGCCGCTCGACTTCGAGCCCGGTGTGGTAACGGGCGCTCTGGGGGCAGTATTTGCAATCTTCCGGGCAAGCACCGGTCTTGATGGAGAGCAAGGTGCTCACCTGCACTTCGTTCGGGTCGAAATGGGCGCGGTGGACAGTCTGGGCCTGAAACAGCAGATCGTTGAATGGCAGGGCAAATAGGGCCTGAACCTCGGCGAGTGTCCAGTCGTGACGAAGGGCGTGACCGCCCGCGGTGAGAGCATTCATACATGGCTTCCGGTTGTTATTAGTGGGATCCTGCGCCCGCCATCTTGGGATGGACGGCCACAAAACCCGCCGCCGGGCCCGCGCGATCAGGGTGATGCGCAGTGCCAAGTGGCTGAAATTGTTGGCTAGTGTAGAGAGCACGCGTAGACTGTCAACACCGACCAGATCAAACCAATTGACATCAGAACAGCAAATGACCAACCAAGAATTCGACCTGCACCACATCTGGCACCCCTATACCTCCCTCACTCACCCCCTGCCCTGCTATGAAGTAGCCAGCGCCAAAGGGGTGACCATCACCCTCAGCGACGGCCGTGAACTGGTGGATGGCATGAGCTCCTGGTGGGCTTGCGTGCACGGCTATCAGGTGCCAGAGTTGGACGCCGCCGCCACCGCCCAGCTCGGCAAGATGTCTCACGTGATGTTTGGCGGGCTGACCCACCCCCCGGCGGTCGAGCTCTGCCGCAAACTGGTGGAGATCACTCCGAAGGGGCTTGATCGGGTCTTTCTGGCCGATTCCGGCTCGGTGGCAGTGGAAGTGGCGCTCAAGATGGCCCAGCAGTACTGGCATGCCAAGGGGACGCCCAGAGCCAAATTTGTCGCCCTGCGCAGCGGCTATCACGGCGACACCTTTGGCGCCATGAGCGTCTGCGATCCCGATGGCGGCATGCATGAGCTCTACAAGGGATTCCTGCCGGAGCACCATTTTGTCGACGCGCCCAGCTGCCGCTTCCACGCCGAGTGGGACGAGCAGTGCGTGGTGGAGCTGGCGACACTCATGGCCGATCATCACGAGGAGATCGCCGCCATCGTGCTTGAGCCCATAGTGCAGGGCGCTGGCGGCATGCGCTTCTATCACCCCCGCTACCTGCAGTGGGTGCGCGCCCTGTGCGACGAATTCGGCGTGCTGCTGATTGCCGACGAGATTGCCACCGGCTTTGGCCGCACTGGCCAGCTGTTTGCTTGCGACTGGGCGGGGATTAGCCCCGATATCATGTGTCTGGGCAAGGCGCTGACCGGCGGCTACCTCACCCTCTCGGCGACCCTCACCACCGAGCATGTCGCACGCACCATCTGTGACGGCAAGGCGGGGGTCTTTATGCACGGCCCCACCTTTATGGGCAACCCGCTCGCCTGCGCGGTGGCCAACGCCTCCATCGATCTGCTGCTGGCCTCACCGTGGCAGGAGCGGGTGCGCGCCATCGAGCATCAGCTGCGAACAGAACTGGTAGAGCTGACCCTGCACCCGGCGGTCGCGGATGTGCGGGTGCTCGGCGCCATCGGGGTGGTGGAGATGAAAGAGCGGGTGGATGTAGCGCGCATCCAGCGCAAGTTTGTCGAACTGGGCGCCTGGATCCGCCCCTTTGGCAAGCTGGTCTACCTGATGCCCCCCTTCGTTATCACCCCAGAAGAGTTGAGGGTATTGACCGGTGCCATCCGTCAGGCCATCACCGAGGGCGAGTTTTAATGCATGCAGCGGGCGGCCATCGCAGCCGCCCGTTTGACTATCGGCATTTGATATATAAAGAGGGCAACTTTATCCACTTATGGGCACTTTCACTTGCCGTAATGTGAGCAAAACACCAGACCTGAGGCCCCAAGAGGGGTAAACTGCTGCGGTTTTACCATCAAGAAAGACTGCTCATGCGCCTCTCCATTGCTGCCAAAATCAACTTTTTCCTGCTCTTCATCTTCTCCATGGTACTGGTCTTCTCCGCCGCCTATCAGGCGGTGCGCGAGCGCGATCTCATCCTGACGCTCATCAAGGAGCAGAGCCGCGAGCAGACCGAAGCCTATTTCGACGGCCTCAACATGCTGATGCTGACCGGCAAGATGGATGCCCGCGATACTCTGCGCGGCAAGTTTCTCGACCACGCCCATGTGGAGGATGCACGCATCGTTCGTGGCGACGCGGTGAGCAAACAGTTCGGGCCGGGACGGGAGACAGAACAGGTAAAAGATGAGTTTGATGAGCTGGCACTGGCGGGCAAAGGGAGCCTGGAGGTGGTGCACAACGGCATGCACAGCCGTCTGGTGGTCACCCGACCGCTGCTGGCCAAGAAGGATTTTCGCGGCACCGACTGCACCAGCTGTCATCTGGTGCCGGAGAACACTGTGCTTGGTGCGGTGCGCTTTGACTACTCCCTCGATTCGCTGTTTACCCGGGTCGAGCAGAACATTCTCACCTCGGCGCTGATCCTCACCGGCATCTTCGGGATGGGACTGCTGCTGACCCTCTGGGTCATCCGCACCTGGATCGTACGCCCCCTCAACCAGCTCACCCGCTCCATGGAAGAGGCCACCGACCTGCACGACTTCGGCCACCGGCTGGAGGGGGATGACGGCGACGAGATTGGCCGGGTGGCGGTGGCCTACAACCAGATGCTCGACAGTGTGGAGCGCCAGCTCGGCAAGCGACCGCTCGGCGGCAAGCCGGGAGCTCGCCCTGGCGAATAGCGGACCACACCGCCCGGCATCGGCTAACCGGTGTAATAGAACAGCAGACAAGCAATAAGGATCAGCAGCAGGATCGCCAGATTGACGTGATAGGCATCATCCCTGCGCCGACTGCGCCGCCGCTCCAGCAGCAGTACAGCCAGGGTCAGCAAGCTGCAACCCCACAGGCCATGCACCAACCAGGGAGTGAGTGCGGGATCCCAGTAATCGCGTACCTTGATGCCGCCGTAAACCAGAAAACCATATGCAATCTCCGGCCTGGCATAGTGATAGAGCGCAAGCAGCACGATAAAACCGCACCAGCAGATCAGCACCATTGCTCGCAACAGTCGTGTCAGCCAATCCGGCCCTTGTCGCCGCTCTTTCACTCGCATCTCCTGTCCCGAGGGAACACTGCTTGGGTGAACCATGCTGAAAACCCCACCAGAGTCCGACATTTTTGCTTGTTTATCAAACCCGCGCGGGTAAGATTGACGGCTTAGTCTGCCATGGTGGGCCATCTGTGCCCGGGCCAGACTCCCTAGTGTTGCAAATAGCGCTGCAAGAACAAGCTGGAGACAATATTTCGATGACGCACGCATCCGTAGTTGATGTGCTGACCGGTAAATATGCGGTTGGCACCACCCTGACTGTACGAGGGTGGATCCGGACTCGCCGTGATTCCAAGGCGGGGATCTCATTTTTGGCCATTTCCGATGGCTCCTGTTTCCATCCGGTACAGGCCGTCGTCCCCAATACCCTGGCCAATTACGAGAATGAAGTGCTGCGTCTGACCACCGCCTGCTCCGTGGAAGTGACTGGCATCATCGCCGAATCCCAGGGCAGCGGCCAGGCTTTCGAACTGCAAGCGACCGATGTGAAGGTTGTCGGCTGGGTCGAAGATCCGGACACCTACCCGATGGCCGCCAAGCGCCACAGCATCGAGTACCTGCGTGAACAGGCTCACCTGCGCCCGCGCACCAACATCGTTGGCGCCGTGACCCGGGTTCGTCACTGCCTGGCTCAGGCCATCCACCGCTTCTTCCACGAAGAGGGTTTTGTCTGGGTAGCGACCCCGCTCATCACCGCCTCTGACACCGAAGGTGCCGGCGAGATGTTCCGCGTCTCTACCCTGGATATGGAAAACCTGCCGCGCACCGACGCTGGCAAGGTGGACTACAACGAAGATTTCTTCGGCAAAGAGGCCTTCCTGACCGTATCCGGCCAGCTGAACGCCGAAACCTATGCCTGCGCCCTCTCCAAGGTCTACACCTTCGGGCCGACCTTCCGCGCCGAAAACTCCAACACCAGTCGTCACCTGGCAGAGTTCTGGATGGTGGAGCCGGAAGTGGCCTTCAACAATCTGGAAGATAACGCCGCGCTGGCTGAAGCCATGCTGAAGTACGTCTTCAACGCCGTCCTGACCGAGCGTCGCGACGATCTGGAGTTCTTTGCCCAGCACGTGGACAAGGATGCCATCGGCCGTCTGGAGCGTTTCGTCGCCTCCGACTTCGCCCAGATTGATTACACTGATGCCATCGAAGTGCTGAAAAACTGCGGCAAGAAGTTCGAGTTCCCGGTCTCCTGGGGCATCGACCTCTCCTCCGAACACGAACGCTATCTGGCCGAGGAGCACTTCAAGTCTCCGGTGGTAGTGAAGAACTACCCGAAAGATATCAAGGCCTTCTACATGCGCCTCAACGACGACGGCAAGACCGTTGCCGCGATGGACGTACTGGCTCCGGGGATCGGCGAGATCATCGGTGGCTCCCAACGTGAAGAGCGTCTGGAGGTGCTGGATGCCCGCCTGGCCGAGATGGGGCTGAAGCAGGAAGACTACTGGTGGTATCGCGATCTGCGCCGCTACGGCACAGTCCCGCACTCCGGCTTCGGTCTGGGCTTCGAGCGTCTGGTGGTTTACGTGACCGGTATGGGCAACGTCCGCGACGTGATCCCGTTCCCGCGTACTCCGCGTACCGCCGAGTTCTGATCAGCGGCATATTGCCACTACATTGCAAAAGCCGTCCTCAGGGTCGGCTTTTTTATTACCCCCGTTATGGGTAATACTCAGAACCAATCGACACAAGGAATGGGTCGTTCATGGGATATCGTCAGCTTCTGACACTCTTGCTGCTCTGGCTCCCCCTGCAATTGCGGGCAGAACCCGTGCACCTGACCACCCTGGAGTGGCCCCCCTATACCAGCCAGCATCTCCCTGATGGTGGCCTTACCGGCCATATCGTCAAGCGTGCATTTGCCGAAGCGGGGCTGGAGGTTCAGTTTGACTTCTACCCCTGGCATCGAGCCATGTTGCTGGCATCCGATCCCGCCCAGCACTACAGCGGCTACTTCCCCAAATACTTCGCCGATGATCTGGATAAACGGTGGCATATCTCCACCAGCGTGGGCAGTAGTGTGCTGGGCATGGCGCAGCAAGCCGGCCCCCCTATCCACTGGCAGCGACTCGAAGATCTCGCTTCCTACCGGATTGGGGTCGTCGCAGGTTATATCAATACCCGTGAATTTGATGCCCTGATGACCAGCAAGCGCCTCAACACCTTTGCCGTGGACGACGATCACCTCAACCTGCGAAAATTGCAGCGCGACCGGCTCGATCTGGCCGTGATCGACCGGGATGTTTTCTACTGGCTCACCTATCACGATGACAAACTCCACCCCGAACAGCTGCAGTTCAACCAGAAGATCCTCGGGTACAAGAGCCTGCACATCATGTTCCGTCCCGATCAACAGCAACTGCAACAGCGAGTGAACAATGCGCTAGCCAGACTCGATATCAAGCAGCTGAGCGAACAGTATCAGCGTCGCTATCTGCTATCAGCACCCGCCCCCCGATGAGCAGAGTCGCAGAACACCCCATTTGTCAAAAAAGATATCTTTAACCCGTGTTTTTACAGCCTCTTCTCCCCTGACCCGGGCCTTTTTCCACACCTTCCTTACCAACGCATTCCCCATCACAACGCCTCTGGTTGCACTCTGATGGGCTGGCCCCGAGTGATACCACTTGGTGACAAAAATGATGTTTTTGTTAGTACGTGGTTTTTAAGTGGTTTAATCAAAAATTCATCGAGTTATTGAAGTAACTCAATTTTTTCACTTTTTCAGGGGAGCAGAATAGCAACTAACCCTTTTGGGCTAAATAAAACAGACAATGACAATTCATGGTTCAGGCTACCCGCGGCAATATGGGTTGAATCACACGAGGTAACGGAATGATCTTGATGGAATTTTTGGTGGTACTCGGCTGCTTGCTGCTGGGTACCCGCTTTGGTGGCATGGGACTCGGTCTCATCAGTGGTATCGGTCTCTTCCTGCTGACCTTCGTCTTCGGCCTGGTGCCGGGCGAACCGCCTGTTCAGGTAATGCTGACCATTCTGGCGGTGATCGGCTGTGCCGCCACCCTGCAGACTGCCGGTGGCCTCAACCTGATGATGCAAGTGGCCGAGCGCCTGCTGCGCCGTCACCCGCAATACATCACTATCCTGGCGCCGCTCACCACCTGGACCCTCACCTTCCTGTGCGGTACCGGCCACGTGGTCTACACCATGTTCCCCATCATCGCTGACATTGCGCTGCAGAAGAACATCCGTCCCGAGCGCCCGATGGCTGTCGCCTCCGTTGCCTCCCAGATGGCCATCTGCGCCTCCCCGGTCTCCGTTGCCGTGGTCTCCATGGTCTCCATTCTGGCGGCTGGTCACGGTATCGGTCAGGCTTACGGCCTGCTCGACATCCTGATGATCGCCATCCCCTCCTCCCTGACCGGTGTCATCGTGGCAGCCCTGTGGAGCCTGCGTCGCGGCAAGGATCTGGACAAGGACGAAGAGTTCCAGGCCAAGATCAAAGACCCAGAGCAGCGCGCCTTCATCTACGGCGGTGGTGAAACCCTGCTCAACACCAAGTTCCCGAAAGAGGCCTACTGGTCTACCTGGATCTTCTTCGCCGCCATCGCCGCCGTGGTATTGCTCGGTGCCAACGAAGGTCTGCGTCCGGTGTTCACCATCAAGGACAAAACTGGCCCGCTCTCCATGAACCTGGTGATCCAGATGATGATGCTGATCGCCGGTGCCATCATACTGATGCGCTGCAAGGTCAAGCCGGGCGAGATCGCCAACGGTGCCGTCTTCAAGGCGGGTATGGTCGCCATCTTCTCCGTATTCGGGGTGGCATGGATGAGTGAGACCTTCTTCCAAGCTCACATGCCGCTGCTCAAAGAAACCCTGGCCCACGTGGTACAGGCCCAGCCCTGGACCTACGCCCTGGTGCTGTTCCTTATCTCCAAGCTGGTGAACAGCCAAGCCGCAGCCCTCACCGCTATCGCCCCCATGGGTCTGGCGCTGGGTGTCGAGCCCAAGCTGCTGATTGCCTTCCTGCCAGCGAGCTACGGCTACTTCGTGCTGCCGACCTACCCGAGCGATCTGGCCTGTATCGGTTTCGACCGCTCCGGCACCACCCGCATCGGCAAGTTCATCATCAACCACAGCTTCATCATTCCAGGGCTGATCGGGGTGGTGACCTCCTGCTCGCTGGGCTTTATCCTCACCAGCATCCTGCTCTAATCGCAGCGGTGTTTACCACGCTATTGCAATACAGGCCCCCGCTTCGGGGGCCTGCTTTTTTCCAGCTCCGTTACCTCAACCACTTCCCCGCCGCCATTTCCGGACACTATGCCTTTACCTCTGCCCCCGCCGCTGGGTAGCATGCCCCCTCGTTCACCACCGGAATCTCATCCATGTCTCGCGTCATCCTGCTCTGGAGCGGTGGCAAAGATGCCATGCTGGCTCTCTGTCATGCCCGTCAAGCGGGCCATCAGGTGGTGGCACTGGCCACCTTTGCGCCGCCAGAGCCCCGATTTCTCGCTCACCCCTTGCCGCTGGTGCGCCGTCAGGCGGAAGCCCTCGGGCTGCCCCATCTGCTGGTCACCATAGAAGCGCCGTTCGATCTCGGTTATGAGCGGGAACTGGCACGGCTCAAGGAGGAGTGGCAACTCGATGGCGTAGTCACCGGCGATATCGACAGCGTGGGGGGCGCACCAAACTGGATCCGCGAACGCTGCCGCCCGCTCGGGCTCACCGTCCATACCCCGCTCTGGCAGCAATCTCGCCAAGCCTTGCTGGCGGATATGCTGGCCCGCGGCATCGTCGCCCACCTCTCCTGCATCGATACCCGGGTGCTGGCCCCCGAATGGACTGGACGCCCCCTCGATGCCGCCACCCTCTGCGAGCTACAACAACTGGCCGAGCGCGAGGGCTTCGATGCCTGCGGCGAGCAGGGGGAGTACCACACCATGGTGACTGACGGCCCGGGCTTTGCCGCCCCGCTGCGCCTCGATGGCTGGCAGGTAGCACGGCAGGATCATCTGGCCTATCTGGCTGAGCCACAGGGGTAACGGCCTCAAGCCATCTGGCGCGCTCGTTCAGGGACGCGCGAAAAATCGAGATAAAAAAAGGGAGGCAACAGCCTCCCGTTTGGAGTGGAGCGGACCAATTTTGAGCGGGCCATGATGACCCGAACAAGGGATAAACCGGCTTATTTCGCCAGCTTGCCCAGCACCCGCTGCAGCAGGCGGATGCGCGGCTCGATGCTGTCCAGCAGCAGGAATTCCGCCTCCGAGTGAAAACCGCCCCCCATGGGGCCGAAACCATCGAGGGACGGCACCCCCGCGGCGGCGGTAAAGTTGGCATCCGAACCGCCACCGGCCTCCAGCCAGTTGAAGGAGACCCCCTCCTCTTTCGCAGCCGCCTCCACCAGCGCCATCACAGCTTCTGTATCGCCGCTCGGGCGCATCGCCGGCTTGAAGGTCTGGCGATCCACCTCGACCCGACAGCCCGCAAGGAAGGGGTTGTTGGCCATAAAGGTGAGCCGCTCGTGCACCGCAGCGGCCTCTTCGTTACTCCAGAAACGCAGATCGACGATTGCCTCGGCAAAGTCGGGCACCACGTTAACGCCGGTGCCGCCCTGTACCACGCCGACGTTCATGGTGGTGCCCGTGGTCATGTTGACCTGCTCGTTAATGGCCAGCACCCAATGCGCCAGCTCGGTGATGGCGGAGATCCCTTCGGTCAGGGCCGAACCGGCGTGGGACGCCTTGCCGTGAAAGGTGATGCGGTACTTGGCATTGCCCTTGCGGGCGCTGATGAGATCCCCGTTGGGGCGCGCCGCTTCGGCCACCAGCACGCAGCCGCTCTGTTTGGCCTTCTCCACCAGCCAATCTTTCGACCAGGGGGAGCCAATCTCTTCGTCGCAGTTGCAGCAGACCAGCACCTTGAGCTTGGCCAGCTGCACCGGATCCATCTCTTTAAGTGCATACCAGATAGAGAGCAGGCCACTCTTCATGTCCGAGACACCGGGGCCAAAGGCTTGATTGCCTTCGATTTTCAACGGGCGCTTGGCCGCTGTTCCCTCGGGGAAGACGGTGTCCATGTGGCCCACCAGCATCACGTCGTAGTGAGCGGCACCCGGTGCATTGGTTGCCTCGAGGCAGGGGCCGCACTCGGCAGCAAACTGGTGGCGGGTCACCTGCCAGCCGATGGCCTCATATTTCTCGGTCATGATGTCGGCCACTTTGGCCACCCCGGCCGGGGTGCGAGTACCGCAATCGAGGTTGATGAGCGGGGCCAGATCTGCCAGGTAGGCATCCAGAGAAAAAGCGTTGCGAGAGTCTGTCATTGTCATCTCCTGGGACGGGAGGGCAGGCCTCCCGTCCGACAGCCGAGTGAAAGGGGCGGACAGCTCGTGCCGTCCGCCACCCGCTTACATAAACAGCAGATAGTTGAGGGTCAGCGCCGTCACCAGCGCCCCCGCCATCGGCACGCTGGTGCGTTTGACCACGGTAAAGGGCGACACCTTGGCAATCCCCGCACAGGCGATCAGCACCGCCGCGATGGGAGAGATGGTGCGGCCGATACTGGAAGCGAGCTGCATCGGCAGCAACATGGTCACCGCAGGCACGCCAAACTTGGCCGCCACCGCCGGTGCCAGGGTCGAGAAGCTCAGGAACGCCGCGTTGCCGGAGCCCATGATGACCGCCGCCACCATGATGAGGCCCACCATCACCAGGGTCATCAGGCCGCTGCCGATACCGGCATTGCTGGCAGAGTGCAGCAGGGTATCGATGGCGCCGATGGCCTTGAGAGATTCGGCAAACAGCTCGGCACAGACGATGAGCGCCACCACAGGGCCAAACACCTTGCCCATGCCATCGAGGAAGCTCGACAGCCCCGCGAATGCGGTTCGCACCGAGCGGCTACGCAGCAGCTCGCACAGCATGCCGATAAAGACCGACAGCAGCATGGCCACCTCCACGCTCATCTTGATGTCGCTCACCAGCAGCTTGGAGAAGGTCATCATCAGCACGAAGGGGATTATCGGCAGCAGGGCATACCAGGTGGGCGCCTGCACGCTCTCGGTGCCCTGCTCGTCCAGCTCGGCGTGATCGCCGCGATGGAGCGCAGGATCCCAGCCATCCTTGCGATCGCAGTGACGCTGCCAGAAGAAGTGCAGCACCATGGTCACCAGCAGCATGGGGGCCACCAGCCAGATCTGGTAGTCGACGAAATAGCTGGTCGGATCCATGCCGGATTGACCGGCGGAGAAGATGGCGTTGGTCTGGGTCGGGCCAATTTCAAACGCCTGGGAGGTGGCGATGACACCACAGGCGGAGGCCGGGCTGATGCCGAGGTTGCGCATCACCGGATACATGGTGACCATCAACAACAGGCCAAGGCCGGTGGCGGAGGTGACGAACAGGGAGACAAAGACCGCCACCAGATAACAGATGGCGAGCATCAGGTAGCTGGACTGGATGCCCGCCACCGGCTTGACCGCCACCCGCACCAGCGCCTGGGAGGCCCCGATATGGGACATGTAAGTGGCAAAACCCGCCACCGCCATGATGGTGAGGCCGAGGCCCGCCGCGCGGTAGGAGAAGATCCCCTTGAACACTTCGAACAGGTCGAACAGGGCGAAGCCGGTGCTCTTGTCAGCGGGGAGAATGGGGTGCAGCCCCAACCAGTAGGCCACTGCAAAAATGGCCATGCCCGCCAGCGCCAGCACCGCCTGCGGGTTGTAATCCTTGATGATGCCGTAGACCACGGCGACCAGAACGAGCAAGACGAATAAAAGTTCCAATATTCACTCCTGATAAATTTATCGAGGAGCGAAATCTAGTGATCTGACTACTGTTTGCCTTTGATCCCCATCAATAAAGGTGACGACATTGGGCTTTGACAGCACAATATGTTAGCCAAGTGCCAAATTTTCGTTTTTTCACCCACAGAAAAACCTTTACCATTCTCGGAAAGAGAATTGTCTGACGCGACTCCCCTCTTTTTTGCGTTGGATCAACATACGACAGCGCCGAAGTGGCGAAGATGCGCTTCGACATATAGCGACCATTTCGCGCCGGAGAGAGTTATGACAAGCCAAGCCACCGCAGGTGTCTCGACCTGCGACTACAAGCTGTGGGACATCCTCGTCGAGTCAGCAAAGGAACGCACTACCATTCGTTATTCCAAACTGGCCAAGCAGGCCGGGCTGGAGCAGTGCCAGGATGAACTGCGCACCCTGCTGCAACGCATCCGCATGTACTGCACCGAAAACAACCTGCCGATCCTCTCCGCCATCGTGGTGGACGACGTGGGCAAATACACTGGCCTCTCTTCCAGCCTGCCTGATGCACCCTGGGAACGGGCCCGGGTCTTTGACCATGAGTGGACCACCCTGCACTGATTGAGGTACTTGATGATGCCGACCAAAACGCGCCCACTGGCGCGTTTTGGCTATCTGGCGTTTGCCCCCTTCTCTTTTTCTCCTGCAATAGTCGATCTTCTCCCGCAATACCCAACCCCATCGGGCACGCCAGCCCCACTGCTTCTGACTTTGTGCTCAAAATCGCCGTTCAGGTGTGACCAGTTCCGGTAAAACCCGCGAGCCGGACCATCGGCGTTGCCATGGGATTGCCACAATGCCAGAATCGGGCCCTTGCACTCTGTTGATTCGGATTTTCGGGCGCGGCCACGGCCAGCGCCCACAAGAGAAGGACTCCCCATGGCCATCACCCTCTATGGCATCAAGAACTGCGACACCATCAAGAAAGCCCGCAAGTGGCTGGATGAGGCCGGTATCGACTACCGCTTTCACGACCACCGCGCCGACGGCCTGAACCCGGACGATCTGGACAGCTGGCTGGCAAAACTCGGCTGGGAAGCCCTGCTCAACAGCCGCGGCACCACCTTCCGCGCCCTGCCGGATGAGGCCAAACAGGGGCTCGACACCGCCAAGGCGCGCGCCCTGCTGCTGGAACATCCGGCCATGATCAAGCGCCCGCTGCTCGACCGTGACGGCGAACTGACCCTGGGTTTCAAGGCTGATCACTACCAATCCCTCTTTTCCCGTTAAGGACAACTAAGGACAACTGATGTCGGATGTCATCGCACTGGCCAAGGATCTGATCCGCCGCCCCTCCGTTACCCCCCTCGATGAAGGGTGCCAGACCCTGATGGCGGAGCGCCTCGCCAAGCTCGGGTTTGTCATCGAGCCCATGGTGTTTGAGGACACCACCAACCTCTGGGCCCGTCGTGGCAGCGAGGGGCCACTGTTCTGCTTCGCCGGTCACACCGACGTGGTGCCCGCCGGGCCGCTGGACAAATGGCACACCCCGCCGTTCGAGCCGACCATCAAGGATGGCGTGCTCTACGGACGCGGCGCCGCCGACATGAAGGGCTCGCTGGCTGCCATGGTGGTGGCGGTAGAGCGCTTCGTGGCCGAGCATCCGGATCACACCGGGTCCATCGCCTTTCTCATCACCTCCGATGAGGAGGGGCCCTTTATCAATGGCACCACCCGGGTGATCGACACCCTGGAGGCCCGCAACGAGAAGATCCGCTGGTGCATCGTCGGCGAGCCCTCCTCTACCGCCGTGGTAGGGGATGTAGTGAAGAACGGCCGCCGCGGCTCCATCACCGGCGATCTGCTGGTACGCGGGGTGCAGGGCCATGTGGCTTATCCCCATCTGGCTGACAACCCGATCCACAAGGCGGCGCCAGCGCTGGCCGAACTTGCCGCCACCGTGTGGGATGAGGGCAACGCCTACTTCCCCCCCACCAGCTTCCAGATTGCCAACATCTCGGCCGGCACCGGCGCTTCCAACGTCATTCCGGGCGAATTGCAGGTGCAGTTTAACTTCCGCTTCAGCACCGAACTGACCGACCTGGATATCCGCGAGCGGGTCGAGGCGCTGCTGGATAAACATGGCCTCGATTATCAGCTGAGCTGGACCCTCTCCGGCCAGCCGTTCCTCACCGATACCGGCGCGCTGCTTGATGCGGCCGTGGCGGCCATCGAGGCGGTGAACGGTCAGCGACCGGCCCTGCTCACCACTGGTGGCACCTCCGACGGGCGCTTTATCGCCCCCACCGGCGCCGAGGTGATTGAGCTCGGGCCGGTCAACGCCACCATTCACAAGGTGAACGAGTGCGTGAAGGCGGACGATCTGGATCTGCTGGCCGACATGTACCAAGGGGTGCTCGAGAGATTGCTGGCATGACGCAGGAACAACTGCTGGGGCTCGACGAGAGCCACCTTATTCTGGTGGGGCGCGGCCCCCATCGGCTGACCGCCGCCACCGCGGCGGCCTTCAACGACATGCAGGTGGCGGCCGCCTACGAGGGGTTCAACCTGCAGGCGGCCTCCAGCTGGCGCAGCTTCGAGCGCCAACTCGCCATCTGGAATGGCAAGTGGCGCGGCGAACGGCCACTGCTCGATGCCCACAGCCAGCCCATCGACGCCCTGCAACTGAGCGACGAGGAGCGCCTCCACGCTATCCTGCGCTGGAGCGCCCTGCCCGGCACCAGCCGTCACCACTGGGGGACCGATCTCGATATCTACGACCCGGACTGCCTGCCCGCCAATACCAAACTGGCACTGGAGCCGTGGGAGTATGAAGCCGGGGGCTGGTTTGCAGGCTTGAGCGAGTGGCTCAGCGACCATATGAGCGACTTCGGCTTCTTCCTCCCTTATGCCAAGCCGGTCGGGGCAGAGAGCGGGGTCGCCTACGAGCCCTGGCATATTAGCTTCTCGCTGGAGTCCGACGAGCAGCGACTTGATCCCGCGGCACTGGCGCTTTGCCTGCAACAGGCGGATATTGAAGGCAAGTCGACCATATTGGCCAACCTTGATGAAATTTTGGCCTGTTATGTCACCACCTGTCCTGACGAAAGGAAAATCCCATGAATCTCTGGCTGTGGATAGGGTTGCCGCTGCTGTTCCTGCTCGGGCTGTTTCTCAATGCCATCAAAGACATGAAACGGCTGGAGAAGCAGTTGCCCAACTACAAGGACAAGATCCGCGAAGTAAAGGATGACGAGGACGACTGAATCCCGCCCCCATCCCGTGGGGAGCGCCCTTGTGCTCCCCTCTCCCTCTGCTGTGCCGTTTCGCTTTTCCCCGCCCTCTCCTCCCTGCGCATCCTGAAATCGACGCTCCTTTGACTCCGCTTTCGTTAACCCCGTCACAGTCAGAATATGGCGCGGCCATGCTGAAAAAAGGGATGAAAAATGTAAGAAAGTGAAAATTGATGCACAAATAAGCCACACAAGGGGTGCCTAACTGCATATAATGTGCCTACTTTGCACATTACCAGGAAGGAGTTCGCCCTTGGATGCCGCTACCATCAACAGTTTCTTTTTTGTCGCTGCCCTGTTGGTGGGAGCCAGCGTACTGTTGAGCGCCCTCTCTTCCCGCCTCGGTATTCCCATTCTGGTTATCTTCCTCGCCGTCGGCATGCTGGCCGGTGAGGATGGCCCTGGTGGCATCCACTTCGCCGACTACTCCATCGCCTATCTGGTGGGCAACCTGGCGCTTGCCATCATTCTGCTCGACGGTGGCATGCGCACCCGGGTCTCCTCGTTTCGGGTTGCACTCTGGCCTGCCTTGTCGCTGGCGACAGTCGGGGTGGCTATCACCACCGGCCTGACGGGGCTTGCCGCAGCCTGGCTGTTTGACCTCAACCTGATGCAGGGGATGCTGATCGGCGCCATCGTCGGCTCCACCGATGCGGCAGCGGTTTTCTCCCTGCTTGGCGGGCGCAGCCTCAACGAGCGGGTGAGCGCGACGCTGGAGATAGAGTCGGGCAGCAACGATCCTATGGCAGTGTTTCTTACCGTCACCCTGATCGAGGTGCTCGCCACCGCCCAGCAAGGGCTGGATGGGGGCTTCCTGCTGCTGCAACTGGTCAAGCAGTTTGGTCTTGGCGCCGGGATCGGCCTTGGCGGCGGCTGGCTGCTGTGGCGCCTCATCAACACAGCCCGCTTGGCGCCGGGGCTCTATCCGCTGCTCACCGTCAGCGGCGGTCTGCTGATCTTCGCCCTCACCACGGCGGTCGGTGGCAGCGGCATTCTCGCCATCTATCTCACCGGTCTGTTGCTCGGTAACCTCGCCCTGCGCAGCCGCAGCACCACATTGTCGGTGCTGGACGGTCTGACCTGGCTCAGCCAAATCGGCATGTTTCTGGTGCTGGGGCTGCTTGCCTCCCCCCACAAGCTGCTGCCCATCGCCCTGCCCGCGCTGGCGCTGGCGATGTGGATGATCCTGTTTGCCCGCCCGGTGTCGGTCTGGATCGGGCTGCTACCGTTCAAGAACTTCGCCCCCCGCGAGCGCTGGTTTATCTCCTGGGTTGGCCTGCGCGGCGCCGTGCCCATCATTCTGGCGGTGTTCCCCATGATGGCGGGGCTGCCCAACGCCCAGCTCTACTTCAACGTCGCCTTCTTTGTAGTACTGGTCTCGCTGATTTTGCAGGGCAGCTCGCTACCGCTGGCCTCAAAACTGGCGCGGGTGGAGGTACCGGCACCGCCGTCGCCCATCAACCGCTCCGGGCTCGAAATCGATCTCGACAGCCAGTGGGAGACCTTCGTCTACCAGCTGGGGGAAGAGAAGTGGTGCATCGGCTCGCCACTGCGGGATCTGCAGATGCCCACCGGCACCCGGATCTGCGCCCTGTTTCGTGGCCGCGAGCTGCTCCACCCCTCGGGTAGTACCTGTCTGCAGGCCGATGACATCCTCTGCGTCATCGGTCACGAACGTGACCTCCCCGCCCTCGGTCAGCTCTTTAGTCAGGCACCGGAGCAAGATCTCGGCCCCCGCTTCTTCGGTGACTTCCTGCTGGAAGCGGCGGCACGGCTGGTGGATCTCGCCCCTCTTTACGGGCTGGATGTGAGCGAGGTGGCGGATCAGACACTGGGCGATTTTATTGCCAGTCAGTTGGGCGATAATCTGGTGGTCGGTGACAACATCGAATGGCAGGGCCTGATCTGGACCGTGGCCGAAATGGACGAGAGCGTGCCGAGCAAGATCGGGGTGCGCTTTCAGGAAGAGGACCCGGTCTGACTGACCGTCCCGTATCAAGTCCCCAGCAAGAAGGGAGAGAGTTATGCCATATCAAAGTTTGCTGTCCGGCCCCCTGCCCCCCGCTGCCAATCTGGGGGTCATTGAAGGCTTTTTTGGCAAGGGATGGAGCTGGCAGGCCCGCGCCCGCTACGCCCAGTGGCTGCCACGCCACGGTTACGGTTTCTATATCTATGCACCGAAAGAGGATGGCTATCTGCGCAAGCACTGGGCCCTCCCCTGGCCCGAGCAGCAGCTGGCGGATCTCGCCGAACTGGCGCGCCAGTGCCGCGCCAACGGGCTCGCCTTCGGGGTGGGCTTGAGCCCCATGGGGGCTCATCACGACTACGATCGCAAACGCTCGGCGCTGCTTGAGAAAGTGCGCCTCATCGACGAGATGCTGCAGCCTGACATTCTGGCAGTGCTGTTTGACGACATGAAGGGGGATACCCCGGATCTGGCGCACCATCAGCTCATCATCGCCCACGACATCGCGGCCCACAGCAAGGCGACCCGCCTCATCTTCTGCCCCAGCTACTACTCGACCGATCCGGTGCTGGAGAATGTGTTTGGCGCCATGCCTCCCCACTATCTGGAGGAGCTTGGCGAGCGGCTCGATCGCCGTTTCGAGATCTTCTGGACCGGCCCCAAGGTCTGCTCCAGCGAATATCCGGCCAGCCACCTCAAGCAGGTGACCGAACTGCTCGGCCGCAAGCCCTTCCTGTGGGACAACTACCCGGTCAACGATGGCAGCAAGGCGAGCAGCTACCTGCACCTGCGCGCCTTCGAGAATCGCCCTGCCGAGCTGGCAGAGCTGGTCTCTGGCCACGCGGTCAACCCGATGAAACAGGCGGCGCTGTCGACCCTACCCCTCGCCACCCTGCCGATGAGCTACCGCCTCGGCAAGCAGTACGACCCCGACAAGGCGCAGCATGCCGCCCTCAACGCCACCTGCGGCCCACAGATCTCGGCGATGATCGAGGCCGACCTGCCGCTGTTTCAGGACATAGGGATGGCCCAGCTGACCCCTGAGCAGGTGGCCCATCTCAAGGCCCGCTACCTGCCGTTTCGTGACCAATCCTGCGTCGACGAAATCGTGCGCTGGCTGGATGGGGAGTATGTGTTCGACCCCGACTGCCTGACCGATTGATCTGCCTCGGCAGGCGTGATGGGCACAGCCACTCTGGACAAGGTGTGCGCACAGTTACGGCAACAAAGAGTTAATCACTGAGAATATCGGGCATAACCCGGGGCCAGGATGGCAGTTAAACAGCCCTGACAAGATGGTTTCAAGGGAGCTTGTATGGATACACATCTGCTTTACCAGAATCTGGCGGTGATCGCTGCCTTCTTGCTGATCTACAGCCTGATCGCGGGGCGCTTCGAATCAAAGCTGGTCAACGGCCCCCTGCTCTTTCTGCTGACCGGCTGGTTGCTGGGGCCTGGCGGGCTGGAGCTGCTCTCCCTCTCTATCGACAGCGCCGGCATCAAGCTGCTGGCCGAGCTGACTCTGGTTATCGTGCTGTTCAACGATGCCGCCAACACCAACTGGCAAGTATTGCTGGCCAACCGGCAGCTCCCCATCCGGCTGCTAATGATCGGCCTGCCACTGACGCTCATCGCCGGAGCCCTGTTTGGTCACTGGATCTTCCCCGACCTGCCACTGCTGGAGATGGCCATCCTCTCCACCATTCTTGCCCCCACGGATGCGGCGCTCGGCAAGGCGGTGGTGAGCAACCCGGCCGTACCGGCGCCACTGCGCGAAGGGCTCAATCAGGAGAGCGGCCTCAACGACGGCATCTGTGTGCCTGTGCTGCTTCTGCTGCTGGCCCTTATCGCCCCCACAGAGCAGCACGCAGGCACAGCCACGCTGGCCATCACCCTGATGCTGGAGGAGATCGGCATTGGCCTCCTGGTCGCTTTTGTACTGACCAGCCTAACCATACGGCTGCTGAAAATCTCCTATCTCAACGGCTGGCAACTGCCGCTCTGGCGCCAGCTCACCATGCCGGGACTGGCCCTGCTCTGCTTTGCGCTGGCCCAGAGTCTGGGGGGGAGCGGCTTTATCGCCGCCTTTGTCGGCGGTCTCTTTATCGGGCGCAGACTCGGTGAACACAAGCACGCCTATATGGACAGTTGCGAAGGCTACGGCGACCTGCTCTCCGTGGTGATCTGGATGGTGTTTGGCGCAACTCTGCTCCCCATGTTGTCGGAGCTGATGCACTGGCAATACTGGCTCTATGCCATTGCCAGCCTCACCCTGCTGCGGATGGTGCCGGTCTGGCTGAGCCTGCTCGGCACCGGCCTCAAGCCAGAGCTCAAGCTCTTTATCGGCTGGTTCGGCCCGCGGGGCCTTGCCAGTATCGTCTTTGCAGTGATGGTGCTGCAAAACCAGCCTGCCCTGATTGGCCAGCGCCCCATCATCGCCACTGTGCTCTGCACCATCATATTGAGCGTGCTGCTGCATGGCATCACCGCCAACCCCTGGGTCACACGTTTCAAACCCCGCTGAACCACTTGGCACTCATAAAAAATGCCACCGACCGGTGGCATTTTTCTTGTCTGGTGGGGGTCACTAACAGCGCTTAACCAAGCGCCAGCCAGACTCCCACCCCCAGCATCAGAGTACCGGCGATGCGGTTCATCAGGGTGACGTTGCCGCTCTTGGCGAGGAAGTGGCGCAGAGTTCGGCCACCACTGGCGTAGAGCAGCAGGCAGGAGAATTCGATGACCAGGATCAGCGCCACCAGCGCAGTGATCTGCGGCACCATCGGCTTGCTGGCCGAAATGAACGGTGGCAGCAGGGAGATCATGAAGGCCCACCCCTTGGGGTTGGCAATGGCGGTGACGAAACCCTGCACCGCCAGTCCCATGGCGCTGGTCTGCTGACCGGACGAAAGATCCGCCGGAATGGCCATCTTCCCCTTGGCCTGCCACATCTGGATACCGAGCCAAACCAGATAGGCGCCCCCCACATATTTGAAGGCGGCAAAGATCCCCGGATAGTTGAGCATGATGGCAGCCACCCCGATCACCGACAGCACCGAGACCAACCCGACTCCGATCAGCTCCCCCCACATCATGTGCAGGGTACGGCGCACCCCCAGGCTCATCCCCAACGTCATCGACAGGGTCATGCACATGCCGGGGGTCACCGAGACAAAGAAAAAGGTCGGGATAAACAGAGCCAGAATGGCCGGATCGATCCAGCTGGACACTACACACCTCCATACGCCAAGAGCGGGGAATCACGAAAACGGGACAGGATTGACTCAATCCGGCCAGTTGTACCACATATTCAGGGGATCAAGCGTTCAATCATGCATATATGGCGCCTTTTTCACAAGGAAAAACCTTTTCTTCAGCAAATTTCAGCAATAAAAGCCTGTGACAGCTCCTGACGTAGGTGTGTAATATGTCGGCTCCTCCCATTTCGGATTAGAGCCATTTATGTCATTGAATAATCTATCAATACGTGTCCAGGTCCTGATACCGCTGCTGCTGGCCAGCCTGCTGATGATGGTGATGATTGCCATCAGTAAACAGGGGCTGGATGAAGCCATCAATGACATAGATGAGACGACCCAGAGCGTGGTCCAGCACAAGGACGATATTGCCAAACTGATCCACGCCACCTACCGGCTGCGCACCAGCGCCATCTATGGCCTCTACGATGCCAAGCTGTTTGCCGCACTACCTGCGAACCTCAACAGCGCCGAGCAGGAGATCAACACCATTCTCGGCCGTCTGGTGCTCCCCGGTGCCGAGCAGGATAACCGGCAGGTCGCTGCCGCCCTGCAGGCCTACCTCAGCCATACCCGCAGCAACATGCTGCCGCTGCTGGCGCAAAAACATCAGGGTGGCGGCGATCCGGTCGCCTACGAGGCGGCCCGCCTCCATTTCCGCGAGCTGGGTGAACAGCTGATCAAACAGATCGACAGCATGTCGGCCCACATCAACCAGCTGATCCAGCAAGAGCTGGCCGACGAGCAGGCTCACTACGACGCAACCCTGCTGCGTACCCTGCTGCTCACCGCCGGTACCCTACTGGCGGCGCTGATCTGTGGCTGGGTCCTCTCCGGTCGCATCGTCAGCCCCATCGGTCAGTTGCAAGAGGTGATGCACGCCGTGGCGCAAGGGCGCTTCAACGTGCGCGCCAAAGCGGATGGCAACAACGAGCTGACCCGTCTGGCCAAAGATATCAACCTCACTCTGGGGCAACTTGGTAGCACCATCGAGAACCTGACCGGGATCAGCAACAGCGTCGCCTCCGCCGCCACCGAGCTGGCCGCCGTGATGACCCAGGCTGAAGCCAACGCCCAGCAGCAGCACAGCGAGATCGAACAGGTCGCCTCCGCCGTGACCGAACTCTCCAGCACAGCAGACAACGTCAACCACAACGCCGCCATCGCCGACGAGCTGGCGCGGGATGCCAATGGCCGGGTCGAACAGGGGCTCGCCCTCTTTACCGAAAGCATCGCCGCCAACAGCCGGATGGCAGGCAGTCTGGAAGATGCTGCCGCCATCGTGGCTCAGCTCAAATCCCAGTCCGAGCAGATCGGCAAGGTAATTGAAGTGATCCAGGGGATCTCCGAGCAGACCAACCTGCTGGCGCTCAATGCCGCCATCGAAGCGGCCCGTGCCGGCGAAACGGGTCGTGGTTTTGCGGTGGTGGCCGACGAGGTGAGAATGCTGGCAGCCCGTACCCAGGACTCCACCAAGGAGATCCAGGCCATCATCGAGCGGCTGCAGAGCCAGTCCCAATCCGCCAACAACGGCGTGCAGGAGACCCTGGAGATCCTCGGTCATAACCAACGCCTGTCAGCTCAGGTGCAGGATCTGCTGAGCGGCATTACCGGTGCCGTACGCCAGATCAACGACGCCAACGCCCAGGTCGCCACCGCAGCCGAGGAGCAGTCCTGCGTCACTGCCGACATCAACCGCAACATCACCAATATTCACGAGATCGTGAGCCAGAGCTCCGCCGGCATCAGCCAGAGCGCCAGTGCCAGCAACGAGCTCTCCCAGCTCGCCGAGCAGCAACGCAAACAGCTGGCTCAATTCCAGCTGTAAGCGCACAAAGTGAACCAGACAAAAAGGCCCGCAAGGGCCTTTCTTGTTGATGGAGCAATGGCTTTGTCTCTGTTTTAAACGCCATTTTTTGGCTTGTGGCGCCTTAAGGGGCTGGGCTGCCCTGTCAAATATCGGTATGGTAGAGGCACGTTACTCCCCCTCACGTGAGCACACCATGAGCCTGAGATTCAAGAAACCCGCTTTTATCGCACTGGGGCTCATCGCCCTCATTTCCGCCGCCTGGCTCGACTACTACCTGCCGGAGCACACCATCGCCACCATCACCGGGGTCGAGGTGAAGCGCACCGACAAGGATGGCCCCATCAGCCAAAAGAACCCGGCAGACGGCCCCACCACCGACGTCTATTACATCTACACCGAGCGCCCCGGCGAGAAGATCCGGGTGTTTCGCAATGAAGATACCGAGTGGGGCTGGCCCTTCTACTTCAAGTTCAACGCCGCCGACGTCCAGGCCAAGGCCAAGTCCATGGAGTTCGAGAAACGCCTGGCCATCATTACCTCCTACGGATGGCGCGTGAACATGTTCTCCATGTTCCCCAACGTCACCAAGATTGAGAGTACCGAGCCTGACGCCTCCACCTGGAGCTTCTTCCGCTGGTTCTGGTTCGGCCTCTGGGCGCTGGTGATGGGCAAAGCCGCCATCGCGACCTGGCGCTACTTCGATCGCCTTGAGGACGAGCTATGAGTGAGCCGAGCAAGACCCGCACCAGCTTCTACCGGCGGCTCTACGTGGCCTGGCTGATCAGCCAGGGCACAGATACGGTGCCTGCCATTATGGAGGCGACCGGCATGCCGCGCCGCACAGCGCAGGATACCCTGAGCGCGCTGGCCGAGCTCGACATCAGCTGCGCCTTCGAGCAGACCGAGGGGGCTCGCCACCTGCAGGGACACTACCGCATCAGCGACTGGGGCCCCATCAACCCAGCGTGGATCAAGGCTCAACTGCCGCTTATCAAAGAGACTTTGAGCTATCCCTGAAATGATGTCGAGTCAGGCCTGCGACTGGGGAACCTATTGCAATCCGGCATGGATCAAGGCCCAGCTGCCTCTTATCAAGGAGACGCTGAGCTATCCCTGATCAGGGCGCTAAGCAACAATAAAAAAGAGGGGCCAGCCGGCAAGGCTGGCCCCTCTATTTCAGGCCGATAGCATGACAGGTAGTCCTACTCAGGCATGGCCGAATCCTCAAGTTCCCCATCAGACTCGCCGCGGGTGCAGTCAATGATGGAGCGCTTGGGGTTGTTGGGATCGCGCAAAAGCAGAGGGGCTGAGCCCTCGTCATGCTTCTGCTCGTCGCCAAACTCGCTGCCGTAGGCGTTGTGGGTCAAGCGGCGGGCATTGGCGATGGGGGTATCAACAAACAGGGCGTGCACTTCGAAGCTGGAGGCGGGCACGATAAAACCGACCACCGGCAGGCCGTGCAGCTCCTCGTGCACCTTGTACCAGGCAAAGCCATCGCTCACCTTGTAGGGGGTGTAGTTGGCCAGTTGTAGATTGGCGGGCCTGCCCGTCTCATCCACATAGAGATCGGTAAATTCACAGGTCGCCAGCCCCTGCCACATCCGCTCAAATGGCGTCGCACAGCCTGTCAGTTGCAACCCGGCCAGCAGCACCAAGCCTCTCTTCCACATTCCCCGCCCCTTCTTGCAAAAATGAACCGGCGCTCAGTCAAACGCCCGCAGCCGCGTCACCAGCAGATCAATAAAGCCCGGACGATCCAGCCCCAACAATACCAGCGCATTGGCTGGCTTGCCGGTCAGACCATAACGATCCACCACCGTCATCCCCACGGTATGCTCCCCGCTGGTCTCGATATCGACCCGGCACTCGACCCCGTGGAACAGCTCGGGAGCCAGCAACCAGGCAATGGTACAGGGGTCGTGGAGCGGTGCACCAGCAAATCCCCACTTGGGATCCCGATGGTAGATCATGAAAAAGTCGAGCAGCCCGGCCACACACTGGGCCACCGGATTGGTGATGGCGCGCACCCGCTCGATATCCTCGTCCATCACCTGCGCCTCGTGGGTCACATCAAGGCCACACATGGTGATAGGGATCCCCGACTTGAAGACCATATCGGCTGCTTCCGGGTCCACATAAATATTGAATTCCGCCGCCGGCGTCCAGTTGCCAGCCCCTGCGGCGCCCCCCATCAATACGATGCGGGCGATCTTGCCCTTTAGTTCCGGGTGAGCCGCCAGCAGCAGGGCGATATTGGTGAGCGGGCCGGTCGGCACCAGGGTCACAGGTTCTAGGCTCTCGCGCAGACATTTGGCCATCAATTCAAGCCCAGTCATGGCCTGTGGCGCAAAGGCAGGATCAGGCAGTTTGGGGCCATCGAGGCCCGACTCGCCGTGGACGTTGTCGGCGATGATCAACTCGCGGGCCAGCGGTTTCGGTGCCCCGGCCGCCACCGGAATATCGTCACGTCCCAGCAAGGTGAGGATGCGCAGGGCATTGTTGAGGGTCTTGTCCGGCGTCTGGTTGCCCGCGCTGGTGGTAACCGCCAGCACCTTCAGTTCAGGGCTGGCCAGCGCCAGAATGAGGGCGATGGCGTCGTCGTGGCCGGGATCACAATCGAGAATAACGGGCAGTGCCATGGGATGAGTCCTTACAACATAACAGGGAGCCATACCTTAACAAGCAAGCCTAGGATGAACTCGGGAAGGGGTCACAAAACGGGGCCTTGTTGCTGACCTGGGCGGTTTGCACTGTACACCACCTCGCTCAACACGGCTCATTATCAAAAGGTTGCATGGCGTCATGACGTTCATTTTCCGAGGCTGCGCACCACCCATTCGCCCGGCCGCGCCGGTTCGGGTATGATCGCACCCCGTTTTCTGCCCGTGCCACCTATGTCCGTTATCGTCGACACCTTTATCGCCCCGCCCTGCAAGGCCGCCATCGAGATCCTGTTCGAAGATGAGCACCTGCTGCTAATCAACAAGCCGAGCGGCCTGCTGAGTCTGTCGGGCAAAAATCCGCAGAACCTCGACTCGGTTCACTATCGACTGGTGCAGGATTTCCCCGGCTGCACCCTGGTGCATCGCCTAGATTTTGGCACCTCAGGCATCATGGTGGTGGCCAGAAACAAGGCCATCAATGCCCTGCTCTGCCAGCAGTTCAGTCAGCGGGCGGTGAGCAAAGCCTACAGCGCCCTGCTCTGCGGTCATCTGATTGACGACGAAGGAGTTATCGACGCCCCTATCGCCAAGGATCCGGCTCTCTTTCCGCTGATGAAGATCTGCGCCGCCAGCGGCAAACCCGCCCGCTCCCGCTATCAGGTGGTGGAGCGGCTGGCGCAGCAGATTCAGGGGCAGACCGTTCCCCTGACCCGGGTACGACTGGTGCCACAGACCGGCCGCACCCATCAGCTGCGCATCCACAGCCAGCTGCTGGGCCACCCCATCCTCGGTTGCGATCTCTATGGTGGCCTGCTTCCCCCCGGCTGCAAACAGGCGCCGCGGCTGATGCTGCATGCCAGCGAGCTGGATTTGACTCATCCGGTGAGCGGCGAGCCGATGCAAGCGCGCTGTCCAGCGCCGTTTTAGAAGCAATGGGTAGAGACAACAAGTGCGAGTGCAACGGGATCAGTGAAAGGCGTGACGGGAGAGGAAAAGCGGTAAACGGCGGATAAAGATAGGGGCCGCGCTTTCGCAACGGCCCCCACCCCCCACTCTTTGTGGTGCTATCAGATCAGCTTGCGGGCAGCGCCCAATACGATCTTGATGGCATCAGATTCGGTCTTCGCCATGGTCTCGGCGTTCGGGATTTCCTGCTGGGTACGGTTGACGATAACGCCAGCCACCATACCGGCACGCAGGCCCTGGCTGGAGCACATGGTCAGCAGGGTTGCAGACTCCATCTCATAGTTCAGCACGCCCATGGCTTGCCACTCTTTCATGGAACCCTGGAAACGGCTCACTACGCGGCCGGATACGGTGTCGTAACGCTCCTGACCCGGGTAGAAGGTGTCGGAGGAGGCAGTCACACCGATGTGCAGCTTGGAGCCCATCTCTTTGGCGGTGTTAACCAGCGCAGTGGTGCAGTCGAAGTCGGCAACAGCCGGGAACTCCATCGGTGCGAAGTGCAAGCTGGCACCGTCGAGGCGCACGGAACCGGTGGTCACGATCACGTCACCCACGTTCAGGTGCGGCTGGATGGCGCCGGTGGTACCGATACGCAGGAAGGTGCGGATACCCAGCTGGGCCAGCTCTTCTACCGCGATGGAGGTGGACGGGCCACCGATACCGGTAGAGCAGATGATCACGGCCTTGCCGTCCATCTCGCCGCGCCAGGTAGTGAATTCACGATGGCTGGCCAGGTGCACCGGGTTATCCAACAGCTCTGCGATACGCTTCACGCGCTCGGGGTCACCGGGGACGATCGCCAGGGTGGCGCCTTGCAGATCCGCTTTCTTCAAACCCAAGTGAAATACATCAGACATAGTGGACTCCTGGTTGCCCCCTGCCAGCATGGTCAGGGCACAAGTTAAGATGATTCTTTATGATACTTTCAAGCCTTTACCCCCCTCTTCGGGGAGGCGCCAACTATGGTCGAAAGCGCTTTCCAATTCCTTGAAGCGCCTCACACTTCCACGCATTGACAGTGACAAACATTGCGCAAAACGTTTGCTAACTCAATGAAATAATTGACAAACGTTTTTCTGCAAATCGAGTCAGATGCGGGAAAGTCAAGCCTGGTTCAGCGCTTAATTAACGACTCGTGATCGACCCCGTAAAGTTGTAAACAAGATGCTTTTGTATCCCTTTCTAGATGGTAGCCTAGCGCTCAAATACCACTTAATGGCTAACTATAGGAAGTCCATCATGGCTACATTCAAATTCTATATTCCCGCTATCAACCTGATGGGTGCCGGCTGCCTGCAAGAGGCTGCCGCCGATATCAAGGGTTACGGCTACCGCAAGGCGCTGATCGTCACCGACAAAATCCTCAACCAGATCGGCGTGGTCGCCAAGCTCACCACCCTGCTGGCTGAACATGGCATTGAAAGCGCAGTTTTCGATGAGACCAAACCCAACCCCACTACCAGCAACGTCGAAGCGGGTCTGGCCATGATCAAGGCCAACGGCTGCGATTGCGTCATCTCGCTGGGTGGCGGCTCGCCCCACGACTGCGCCAAGGGCATCGCGCTGGTCGCCGCCAACGGTGGCAGCATCAAGGATTACGAAGGGGTGGATCGCTCCGCCAAACCGCAACTGCCGCTTATCGCCATCAACACCACCGCCGGTACCGCCTCCGAGATGACCCGCTTCTGCATCATCACCGACGAAGCGCGCCACGTGAAAATGGCCATCATCGACAAGCACGTTACCCCGCTGATGTCGGTCAACGACCCCGAGCTGATGCTGGCCAAGCCAGCCGGTCTCACCGCCGCCACCGGTATGGATGCCCTGACCCACGCCATCGAAGCCTATGTCTCCACCATCGCCACCCCGGTAACCGATGCCAGCGCCGTGATGGCCATCGAGCTGATTGCCAAGCACCTGCGCACCGCCGTTCACCATGGCGATGACCTGCATGCCCGCGAGCAGATGGCCTACGCCCAGTTCCTGGCCGGCATGGCCTTCAACAACGCAAGCCTCGGCTACGTGCACGCCATGGCCCACCAGCTGGGCGGCTTCTATGACCTGCCCCACGGTGTCTGCAACGCCGTGCTGCTGCCCCACGTTCAGGCGTTCAACGCCCAGGTAAGCGCCGCTCGTCTGAAGGATGTGGCCCGCTACATGGGGGTGGACGTGAGTGCCATGAGCGATGAGCAGGGCGCTGCCGCTGCCATTGCCGCCATCAAGCAGCTGGCGCTGGATGTGAAGATCCCGGCCGGTCTGGAGCAGCTCGGCGTCAAGGCCGATGACTTCGATACCCTGGCCAGCAACGCCCTGAAAGATGCCTGCGGCTTCACCAACCCGAAACAGGCTAGCCACGAAGAGATCGTTGCCATCTTCCGCGCGGCGATGTAACAGCAGCCGGATTGCCAGAAAGGGTCGCAGTGCGACCCTTTTTATTGGCTGATGGATCAATGGCTTTTTACTTCCGTGGAGGGAGTCGGTATGATTTGCCGAGCCAAAAAGACTGTATGGATGATCTGAACTCGATATGCGGATGAAACACCTGATTGCCGCGGCTTTGACCGCCCTCACCCTCTCCGGTTGCAGCCTGGTCTATCGTATCGATATTCCCCAGGGCAACTATGTGGAACAAAAACAGGTCGACAAACTGCGCCAGGGGATGACCCGCGAGCAGGTCAGCTATGTACTGGGAACCCCCATGCTGCGTGACGGCTTTGACCCCAACACCTGGTACTACCTCTATGAATTCCAGCCGGGCCACGGCGACAAGGAGCGCAAAGAGCTCACTGTCACCTTCGCCAACGACAGGCTGACCACAGTGACGGGTGACTTCCCGCTGCCAGCAGCTTTCAATACCCCGCTCTGATATCCCGCAAAACCGGCCTCGCGCCGGTTTTGTTTTATCCAGCCCCGCGTAATTCATCCTGCCCGACAACACTGAGTCATTTCTCCCCATTGCAGCTGCTCGCAAATTGCCTGATGCTGATGAGCAGCCACCATGGCATCAACACCATCGAATGACACAGGGAGAATCCCCATGAGCCGGATCCTGATTGCCGGAGCCAGCGGCCTGATCGGTCGCGAACTGGTGCAGCAACTGCCTGCCGAACATGAACTGACCCTGCTCTGTCGCAAGCCGGGCAAGGAGGCGCACCACTGGCTACCGGTCAATTTTGATGATCTGGCCAGCGTTACCCTCTCCCGCCCGGTGGATATCGCCTTCTGTGCCCTCGGCACCACCCGCAAGGAGGCGGGCTCTGCCGAGGCGTTTCGCCGGGTCGATCTCGACTATGTGGTCGCCTTTGCCGAGCTGGCCCACCGTCACGGCTGTCAGCGGCTCATCGTGGTCTCGAGCATGGGGGCCAGTGCATCGTCCCCGGCTCTCTATCCGCGTACCAAGGGGGAGATGGAGCAGGCCCTGCTGGCCCAATCCTGGCCACGGCTCGCCATCGTGCGGCCCGCCATGCTGCTCGGGGATCGCCAGCCACCGCGCCTCTCCGAGCAGATCTTTCAGACCATCTACCCGCTGTTTCGGCCGCTGCTGGTGGGCAAGCTCGCCCGCTGGCGCGCCATCGAGGCCAGTCAGGTGGCTCGCGCAATGATCGCCCTCTCGAAACTGCCTGCCGGGTGCGAGATTGTCGAGAACGAGCAGTTGCTGGCCCTCTGAACTAGGCCTTCCCCACTACTTAAGCTCTGTGCCGCAAAAACAGCAGGGCAAGCCAGCCGGCTTGCCCTTTGTTTATCTGTTGGCGAGGTCCCCTGACCGCCTCTTGCCATCACAGGCCGCGCTCGACTGTCAGGGCAACATCCATCAACCGCGAATATGGTCGATAAAGGCGTCGATCTGCTCGCGAGTGCAGGCAGGATTCATAAAGACCGCCTTCTCCCCGGCGATGTAGGAGTATTTGCCGCGGGCATCGTAGTCGGAGTGGGCCACCGCCTCCACCCAGTTGGTGTAGAGCCCCACCTTGCCGCGCCCCTTGAACAGGCTGCGGTGGTAGTCGGTGTTACGCTGCAGCCGCGCCTTATAGGCAGGGTCGCTGGAGCGGGCCAGCTCGAAGGCGAATTCGGCTTCCGGATCGCTCACCCACTCGGGGTTGTAGATCTTGAAGCCGACGCTCGGCCCCTGATTCTCCTGCGCCACCAGCTTGACGTTGCCAAGCTGACTCAGGCGATAGCGGAAGTAGTTGGCATTTTGCAGGCAGTGGGCCAGCACGGTGCGATACCCCTCCACCCCCATATAGTTGAGCACCGCATAGGCACCGAACAGACCGCTCGCGCCGCGGGAACACTCGATGGTGGATTGCAGGTGGGTCTGGCCCTGAATGTCCCGCTCGAAGTAGGAGAAGTTCTCCGGGTCATTCTCCATCGCCTTGAGGTCATCCTGCTCCTTGAGCATCACCAGACTGGAGGTGTAGGGCACATAGCCCCACTTCTGGAAGTCGACGGTGAAGGAGTCGGCATATTTGAGCTCGGCAAAGCGTGCCACGTTGCGCTCGATCCCTGCCAGAGTCGCGCTGTTGATGGCAAGCGGGTTGGCGGCAAAGTCGTAACCCAGGAAGAAGATCATCGACCAGCCGATGGCGGCATCGACGTGGATATGGGGCTTGGCCGCCACCTCAAACTGCTCGCAGAGGCGATTGCGCAGCTCGAACACGGGTTTCACCTGATCCACCCCGAAGGTGTCGGTGGTGCCCATGGTGAGCATGATGGTGGGCACCACGTGTTTCAGGGCAAAACAGGCGGTCAGGGTGCGCTCGAGGTGGTCGAGATCGATGTCGTTGTTCTCGCCGACCTGAATGCGGATGGTCTTGTTCTCGATATCGACCCCGAGCAGGGAGAGGTTGGTGATATTGGAGTAGTGACCGCCCTGGGAGTTGATGATGCGGTAATCCTGATAGTGACCGAGCCCCTTGTGCTTGGCCTCCGGCAAAGTTTTGCGAATACCGAGCAGATAGCCATAGAGGTTACAAAAGGTCCCCCCCTGGGTGAAGATGCCGGTGGCGCGAGCCGGGTCGTAACCCGCCAGCAGGGCAATCTGGCGCACTACCTTTTTCTCCAGCTCCTCGGCGACCCCGGCATATTCGGAGTAGACCAGATTGGGGTTGGCCAGAATGCCCAGCTGGGCGCCGTAGATGGCGGGATCTGCCGACATGGTGATGACGTTCTCGACGCTGGAGGGGTTCTCCCAATCCTTCGACAGGGCGGCGGCAAACAGCAGCTCGGCCATCGGCTCGCCCGGGGTACGCATGGTGGCGGGCACCGGCATGGTCTCGCAGAGATCGGCCAGGCGGGCACGGCCATCAGGCCAGGCGTTCAGGCGGGCATCCGGCGCCAGGCCACGGGCCCGAAATTCATTGAGGGTGGCAAATCCGGGTTCGCGAAAAACGGGCCAAAGATCGGGATTGCGCGAGAAAAAGTTGGCTTTGACGGTGGCGAAACGGGCGGAGAAATCGGGGTGGACGGCATTGACGCTTTCGTCTTGCAGATAAACTAAGTCACTCATTTTTATACCATTAGTACAGCAAATGTGCGGCCGTTATACCCCTGTACCAGCGGGGCCTACAGCGACAATATCTAATGGCCTACCCTACTTTTTGTCATGTATCAGCCATGACAAGGGCTGGCAAAAAGGCGCCTTTGAGGCGCCTCTTTATATTTCGTGATCTTGCTCCCATCCTGGCTGACAGCGCCCTCACTAACGGACCGCCATCAGTGCAGTGCCCCCCCTCAACGCAGGGAGGTCAACAGCCACTCGGCAAACTCCGCCAGCTCGCACTGCTGCTGCGGGAAAGCCGCCAGCCAGGGCTGCAGACGCGCGGCGACAGCGTCCGGTCGATAGCCGCAACCCGCCAGTTCGGCCGCCAGCAGATCAAACGGGGCCGGCTCCAGAGTATCGCTAAAGAGCTGCGCCCGGGTGATGACCCCTTTCTCCACATCAAAGTGCAGCTCCACACCGCCCCAGCTGAACCGCTCCTCCAGCAGATGGCTGAAGGCCGGGGCATGACCATAGTTCCACTCCCAACTGCGCTGACGGGCGAAGGTCTCGGCAAAACCGGGCAGATCCGGCATCTGCACCGGGGAGAGATGCTCGGGCTCAACTCGCGCGCCGTAATGGTGGAAAAAGGCCTCCTGCAGCGCCTCGCTCACCTGTTGATGGTAGATCCCCGGCAGCAGTTCGCACAGATTGGCCACCCGGCTGCGCACCGAGGTGATCCCCTTGGCCGCCAGCTTCTTGGGGTCGGGGTTGAGGTAATTGGCAAGGCGGCCGAGATCGGCATCCAGCAGCAGGGTGCCGTGGTGAAATCCGCGATCCAGAGTCTCCCGATAGGCCGACCCCGATACTTTGCGCTCCCCGTCCGGGGTCGCCACCAGCAAGTCGTTGCGACCGGAGGCAAAGGCCTCAATCCCCAATCGCTTGAGCCCGTCCAGCACGATGGCGGTGGAGACGCTCTTGTCATACTCCGGCTTGCCCGCCATGAAGGTGAAGCAGCTGTTGCCAAGGTCGTGGAACACGGCGCCACCCCCACTGCTGCGACGCGCCAGGGTGACCCCATCCTCTTCCATGCGACGGGTGTTGCACTCCTTCCACGGGTTCTGGGCACGCCCAATCACCACGGTATTGGCGTTGCGCCAGAGGAACAGCACCCGCTGGCCGGGGTCCATCTGGCGGAAGATGCACTCCTCAACGGCCAGATTGAACAGGGGATCGTGAGAGTCGGAGACAAGCAGACGCAAGCGGGACATAAAAAGACCTTATCCGTAACTGGGAGCAGCATGATAACACTGACGGGGTACCATCACTGAGCTGTCGCACATTAACCGGTGCTCAGCAGCCGCGACACATTTGCGTCACACCTGACCGCCCCCTAAAAGTATCTATTGATATAACGACACAGCTTGACGTGCAACCACGGAAAAAATGCAGTTTAGCCACAATGATAACGATAAAAACGGGAAAAAGTGGCTAGAATGCGACCACTTCGATAGGCCATATGACTCTCTTATTGGTCACATAACTTGCAAAAAAACGGCATGTATCCATCCCGTGTGATGAACGACACAAAAATGACTTTCCAACCCCCCTATACCCCATTGCAAACGCCTTTTCTCCCCTTGCAGGTGACACAAAATTGCTTGAATCTAGCCTAGACACCGCTCCCGAGAGAAAGGTTGTATGACGGAGAACGCAGCCCCCCGCCAGCCCCTCAGCTGGTTTATGCCAATGCTGGTCAGTATGGTCATCACGACCCTGACCTCTTCCCCCGTGCGAGCCGGCGAGCAGGTCATCGTCCAGTTGCCGTGGCAGCACCAGTTCCAGTTTGCCGGTTACTACGCAGCCATCGCCAAAGGGTTTTATCGGGAGGCCGGTCTGCATGTGACCTTGCGTGAAGCGGACTCCCGCACCGATGTGGTCAGCGAGGTGATCTCGGGAAAGGCCCAGTTTGGCATCAGCGGCAGTGATCTGCTGCTGGATCGGGCTGCCGGTCGTCCGGTGGTGGTGCTCGCCGCCCTGCTGCAGCACTCGCCGCTGGTTCTGCTCACGCTGGATCGGCCAGATATTCGCAACCCGGCCGATCTGGCCAACAAGCGACTGATGCTGGAGCCTGGCTCCAATGAGCTGCTGACCTACCTTTCTCACCAGACCCGCAGCCGCGACTGGGTAACCCTCCCATACAAACAGGGGATACAGGCACTGCTGGCGGGCAAGGTGGATGCCATCAGCGCCTACAGCACTACCGAGCCCTTCTATCTGCAACAAAAAGGGATCCCCTATCGGGTTTTCAGTCCGCGCACCATCGACTTCGACTTCTACGGCGACAACCTGTTTACCTCCGAACGGGAGCTGATCACCCGACAGGATCGGGTCTACGCCTTCCAGCAGGCCAGCCTCAAGGGGTGGCGCTATGCGATGGACCACCCCGACGAGATGATCAACCTGATCATGGAGCAGTACCCGACCGGGGCTGGCCGTGAACAGCTGGAGTTCGAGGCTCGCGAAACCAGAGAGCTGATGCAGCCAGATCTGATCGAACCTGGCTACATGCAGCAGGAGCGCTGGCTGCAGATCGCCAAAACCTATCTGGAGGCGGGCATGCTCACGGTATTGCCCAACCTCGACCGCTTTATCTACGACCCGGCGCAGGAGCGGCTGCGCCAGCAACGGCAACTGCTCGACAAGAGCGTGGCGGTGGCCATGCTTATCACCTTTACCCTGATGACCCTGCTCGGCATCTTCTTGCACCTCTATCTGCGCCTGCGTGAGGAGGCGCGGGATCGCCAGCGGCTGACCCGTGAACTGGCCCAGAGCGAGCAGCACTATCGCTTCGTGGCGGAGAACAGCGCCGATGTGATCTGGACCATGGATGCCGCCAGCTTGCGCTTTCGCTACGTCAGCCCGGCCATAGCCCCTCTGAGCGGCTACGAAGCCCCCGAGTTGTTTGCCCTGCCCCTCAAACAGCTGCTGCCGGATGCCTCAAGGCAACTGCTGCGCGAGGAGATCTCCGCCACCCTGGAGGCCTGGCAGCGGGGGGAGCATGACCAGACTCGCCGGGTCATTCGCACCCAGCTGCGCCACAAGGATGGCCATCTGGTGGCGACCGAAACCATCACCACCCTCCATGGCAACCACAATGCCCAGCCGGAGGCGATCCTCGGGGTCACCCGGGATATCACCGAGCGGGCAGCGCGAGAGGAGATGATGCGCCGCCTCGCCTTCTACGACCCCCTCACCGGGCTGCCCAATCGCCGCTTGCTGCAGCAACGGCTCAAGGAGCTGATGGAGCAGGAGACGCCCCGTCCGCTGGCATTGATGTTTATCGATCTCGATCACTTCAAGCCGATCAACGACACCTTCGGTCATGAGACCGGGGATATTCTGCTCAATATGGTGGCCGAGCGGATGAGCCACTGCGTGCGCAAACAGGATCTGGTGGCACGGCTGGGGGGCGACGAGTTCGTTATCTTGCTGCCGGAGACCGGCGACGAAGTGCTGGCAGTAGCCGACAAGCTGCACCAGCAGCTGCGCCATTCGTTCCAGCTGGAGGGGCAGGAGCTGCTCATCTCCAGCAGTATCGGGCTGGCGCTCTACCCCGAGCACGGGGAGGATGCCAAGACCCTGATGCACCACGCCGATCAGGCCATGTATCAGGCGAAGAATCGCGGCCGCGGCCGGGTCTGCCTCTATACCGAAGGCCTTGATCCCGAGCAGGGCGCCCTGCTGTGGCAACCCGGCCACGAGTGCGGTCACCCGCGCATCGATGCCGAGCATCGCCAGCTCTTCGTGCTGACCAACCGGCTGCTGGAGCGGATGAAAGATCAGCACGAGGATCCGGCCCCGTTTCTGGAGAGTCTGGAGAGCCTGTTCGACATGGCTCGTCACCACTTCGCCTTTGAAGAGCAGATGCTGGCGGAGATAGACTATCGGGAACTCGTCAGCCACCGTCAGGATCACCAGCGCCTGCTCAACAAGGCGAGCCAACTGCTGCACGCCGCCAAAGCGGGGACATTGGGCAACGACGAGCTGCTCAACTTCATCATTCAGGAGCTGGTAGTCGGCCACATGAGTCAGGCGGATCGCCGCTACTTCCCCCTGTTCAGATCTGAGCGCAGCCTGTCGGTTTCGGAGGTGGTCGCCTAGTCCCCCTCTGCTCAGACCCGAGCGTAATGCGCCTCTTGCGGAAGGGGCGACCTAGTCACCGCGCAGGGCCACCACGGGGTCGAGACGCACTGCCCGCAGTGCAGGAGCGACCCCGGCCAGCAGACCCACCAGAGCGCTGCAACCGAGCGCCAGCAGCAGATAGAGAGGATGGAGGGTGAGTGGCAAGCCGGCCGCCAGCAGGGTGAGCAGTAGCTTGAGCCCCCCGAGCAGGGCCAGTCCCATGGCCCCGCCCAGCAGCGCCAACACCACGGCTTCGAGCAGGAACAACAATAGAATGCGCCGCCGTGGGCAACCCAACGCCATCAGCAAGCCCACTTCAGGGATCCGCTCCTGCTGGGCGATGCTCATGATGCTGAAGATGCCGACCGCCCCGATCAGCAGCGAGATAATGCCGAGCCCGCCAACCGCCAGCTTGATGATGGAGAGGATCTTGTCGAGGCTGGTCAGCATGTCCTGCTGGGAGGTGAGGGTGAAGTCCTCGGCGCCGTGGCGGGCGATCAGCACCCGCCGGATCTGGGCGGTGATATCGGCCTCCATCTGCCCGGCGCGATAGATGACGTCGATCTCCTGCAGCCCCTCCTTGTTGAACAGCGCCTGGGCGTGAGCGGCGGGCAGATAGATCATGTCATCCAGATCAAAGCCGAGAAATTGCCCCTTGGGCGCCAGCACGCCGGCCACCCGAAAACGGCGATCACCGGCCCGCAGCAGACTGCCCGGCGCATCTCCGCCGGGAAACAACTCAGCCGCCACCTTGGCCCCCAGCACCGCATAGGCGCGGGGCATGGCACTGTCGTCCGCGGGCAGAAAACGTCCCAGCACCAGGGTGAGTCGCCAGCCGGAGAGCGCCGCCGAACCTGTGCCCAGAATGGCAGTGCTGCGGGTCAATCCGCGGCTGCGCACCTCCCCTTGCCCCTGCACCACAGGGAGCGCCGCCTCTACCCCTGCCAATCTGGCTAGGGCATCGGCATCCTCCAGCAGCAGGGGACGGCTGCTGGAGAGGATGCCGGGCGGGCCGCCTGCGGTTTCGGTCTTGCCCGGGGTCACGGCGATCAACCGGGTGCCAAATTGGGAGAAGCTGTCGAGCAGATAGAGCCTGAGCCCCTCGCCGATGCCGGTGAGCAGGGTCACCGAGGCGATCCCGATGGCAATGCCGAGCGCCGACAGCAGGCTGCGACTGCGCCCCGCCAGCAAGGCACGCCAGAGCCAGAACAACAGATCAGCGGCGCGCATCAGCCACCGCTCCACTGCCCGCAGCGCAGGCTGCTGACCGGATCTTGCCGTGCTGCACGGGAGGCGGGCAGCCAGCTAAAAAACATCCCGGTCAGCAGGGCCGCCGGTATGGTGCAGAAAGTAGCGAGCAGAGGGACTGCCGCCGGAAATCCGGGCCAAATCACTCCGGCGAGGCCAACCAGGGCATAGCCCAACACAGTGCCAAACAGCGCGCCACTGCCGCTCAGAAGCAGCGCCTCCCACAAAAACAGCTGGCGGATCTGGCGACTATCGGCACCCAGCGCCTTGAGCAGGCCGATCTCGCCGGTGCGCTGGCGGGTGCTGATCAGCGCCAGATTCATCATCATGATGCCGGAGACCAGCAGGCTGATGGCGCCGATGCCGGCAACTGCCAGGGTGAGGGTCGAGAGAATGGTGGAGAAGGTGGCCAGCATGGCGTCACGGCGCACCACGGTTACATCGAGCACCCCGTGGCGCGCCTGCATCAGCTGCTCCAGTCGCTTGACCAGCGGGGGCACTGCTTGTCCCGCCAGCGGCTGGATCAGCAGCCGAAACAGCCCCTCGGTGTTGAACAGCCGCATGGCGCTACCCACCGGGATCAGCGCCGCCTCGGCCATATCCATCCCCAGATTGCTGCTCTGGCTGGTGAAGACCCCCACCACCCGAAAGCGGCGATTGTCAAAACGCAGCCACTGACCGACCGGATCGGCCTGACCGAACAGCTCACGGGCCACCTTGGCCCCGAGCAGGACGGCCGGTCGATCCTCTGCGGCATCCCCTGGCAGCCAGCGGCCGGAGAGCAGTTCCAGCCCGTGGGTATCGCGTAGCCCGTTGCTGCTGCCAAGCAGCATAGTCTGGCGCAGCCGCGCCCCTTGTTTGGCCTCGGCAAAGCCCATCACCAACGGCACCAGCCGCACGTTTGGCTGGTGCTGGCCAAGGTAGTGCATATCATCGAGAGTGATCTGCCGCAGACTGTTGCCAGTGACCGGCGGCAGCCCGCCGGTGGTCTCCTTGCGGCCCGGGAACATCACCAGCAGATCCTTGCCAAGGGAACTGAACTGGTCGGCCACATAGCGCCTCGCCCCCTCCCCCAGCGCGGTGAGCAGCAGCACGGAGGTGACGCTCAGACTCACCGCCAGGATCAAAACCAGCGCCCGTGAACGCTGACGCAATAACGCCACGGCGGCAAAGCGGATCACATCGGGCCGCCGCATTCAGCCACCGCCGCTATCAATGTTGATGCGGCCATCGTTCATCAGGATCCGCCTGCCCGCCCGCTCACCAAGGCGCGGATCGTGGGTCACTACCACCAGCGTGATCCCCTGCTCCCGGTTGAGCCCCTCCAGCAGGGTAATCACCTCCTCCCCGGAGCGGGAGTCGAGATTGCCGGTGGGCTCGTCGGCCAGGATCAGCCGCGGCGCCATCGCCATGGCACGGGCGATGGCTACCCGCTGACGCTGACCACCGGAAAGCTCGGCAGGGCGGTGTCCGGCCCGGTTCTCCAGCCCCAGCTCCCCCAGCAACTGCTGGCTGCGGCGATGGCGCTCGGCGGGGGCGATCCTGCACAACATCAGCGGCAGCTCGACGTTTTCACGGGCGGTGAGGCGGGAGATAAGGTGAAACGACTGGAACACGAAGCCGATGCGATGACCGCGCAGCTGGGCCAGCGCCGGCTCTGACAGGGTGGCGGTGTCCTCCCCTCCCAGCCAGTAGCGCCCCTCGTCTGGCCGATCCAGCAGCCCCAGCACATTGAGTAGTGTCGATTTGCCGGAGCCCGAGGGGCCCATCACCGCCAGATACTCCCCCTCGGCAACCCGCAGGGAGACGCGATCGAGGGCGGCCACCTCGCTCCCCCCCAGAGTGAAACGACGGCTGACGGCCTCGAGGCGAATGAGATCACTCATCCGTTTGTTCCGTGGCGGCGCTGAAAGGGCCCTCCCCGACAATCTGTCCGGGCTGGGCTGCCAGCCGATCACCGACGGCGAGTCCCTCGGCGACTTCAATCCAGTTCCAGTTCTCCACGCCCCAACGGGGCACCACCCGCACCAGCTTATCCCCTTCCAGCCGCAACACGCTACCATCGTCGGCCCGGCTGCTGGCCGCTACCCGCAGCACATCGGTGGCGCGGGTCACTTCGACCTCAAGGTCGGCGCTGTAGCCGATAAGCAGGGGGACATCGGTGGGCAGGGCAGTGAGCGCCGCCTCCACCTCCACGGTGCGGGCCTGCTTCTCCAGCTCCTTCACATAGGGCGCGATACGGGTGACGGTGGCGGCAAAATCGCGCCCGGGCATGGCGTCGAGCAGCACCCGGGCAGACTGGCCCACCTTGAGGCGGGCAGCATCCACCTCATCGATGGGGGCTGAGACATACAGACAGCGATCGTCGATAAGATCGATCACCGGAGGCATGGCCACTCCGGGCGGTGAGGGAGTCATGTATTCGCCCAACTTGCTGTTGACCTCCGCCACCACTCCGGCAAACGGCGCCAGCAGACGACGCTCGCTCAAGCGAGCCTCCACCTGGGCGACCTGCACCTCGTCGACCCGCTCCTGCTGACGGAATGCCTGACAGACATAGCGGCGGGTATCGGCCAGATTCTGGGCCTGCTCGGCGAGGGTGCGGGAGGTGAGATTTTTGGCCAGCAAGGTGGCCAGCCGGTTGGCCTCCCGCTCGTAGTAGGCCGCCTCGCTGCAACGCTCCTCGCGCTGGGTCTTGCCGAGGGCCTGCTGGGCACGGGCACGGGCAAGATCGGCGTGAATGTCGTCACTCCAGAGGGTCAGCAGCAGATCTCCCCGGGCTACCCGCTCCCCAGCCTTGACGGCGATCTGCTCCACCACGCCGCCACCGGGCAGACTGAGTCCGGCCCGCTGACACGACTTGATGGTGCCAGCCCGGGTGTTGACCACGGTGACCAGCACATCCCCCCGCCCGACCTCAGCCAGCCTGATCGGCGTCGGCTGCGGTCGCCACCACCATGCCACAGCCGCCACCGCCACCACGGCGCCACTTCCCCACCACAACCAACCTCTCTTCATCGCGCATCCTTTCGCTAGTGACTCCCGTCATGAGCGTCGGGAGAGCAGGGCATAATAGAGCAAGGGTATCACCACCAGGGTGAGCAAAGTGGAGACCAGGATCCCGAAAATCAGGCTGATGGCCAGTCCGTTGAAGATGGGATCATCGAGGATAAACAGGGCCCCGATCATCGCCGCCAGCGCCGTCAGCATGATGGGTTTGGCCCGCACCTGTGCCGCTTCGATCACCGCCTGCTCGAACGCCACTCCGGCGCTGCGCTGCTGCTCGATAAAGTCCACCAGCAGGATGCTGTTGCGCACGATGATCCCGGCCAGAGCAATCATCCCGATCATCGAGGTGGCGGTAAACTGGGCCCCCAGCAGGGCGTGGCCCGGCATCACCCCGATGAGGGTGAGCGGAATGGGGGCCATGATGATGAGCGGCACCAGATAGGAGCGGAACTGGGCCACCACCAGCAGGTAGATGAGGATCATCCCCACCCCGTAGGCTAGCCCCATGTCGCGGAAGGTCTCGTAGGTGATCCTCCACTCACCGTCCCACAACAGCGCCACCTCTCCCAACTTGTCGGGCTGCTGCACGTAATACTGGGGCAGGTCGATATCGGCACTGGCGGCAAACATGCCGTAGAGCGGACTGTCGGTATGGCCGCCCATGTCGGCCACCACCATCACCATGGGCTGCATGTTCTTGTGCATGATATAGCTGGGGGCCACCTCATCACGGCGACTCACCAGCTCGGAGACCCGCACCAGCTGGCCGCTCTGGCTGCGCACCTTGAGGGCCAGTACGCCCGCCAGATCCCGTTTGTCACCGGGAGCCAGTTCGATGCGGATCGGCACCGGATACTTGGCGCCGTGCCCCTGCAGCCAGCTGGCATCCTGATAACCCACCCCGCCATTGAGGGTATTCACCAGATCCCCGAGATCGACCCCGAGCAGGGTCGCCTTGCTGCGATCCACCACCAGCCGCCACTTGGGCTGCGGGTCGGTCAGATAGATATCCACATCCACCAGATCCGCCGTGGCCACAAAACGGGCCTGTACGGCGCGCGCCGCCGCTTCGCGGGCGGCCTGAGTCGGGCCATAGATCTCGGCAACGATGGGGGACCAGACCGGCGGGCCGGGCGGCACCTCAACGACTTTCAGGTTACCCCCTGCCGCACTGGCGATGGCCTGCAGCGGCTCCCGAACCGACTGGGCAATCTGGTGACTGCTGCGATCCCGCTCATGCTTGTCCACCAGATTGACCTGAATATCCCCCACGTTGGCGCCGCTGCGGATAAAGTAGTGACGCACCAACCCGTTGAAGTTGATGGGGGCCGCGGTACCGGCATAGATCTGGTAATCCTTCACCTCGGGCACCTTGGCAAGCTCCCGCCCGACCGCCAGCAGGGTGCGCTCGGTCTGCTCCAGGGTCGCCCCCTCCGGCATATCGAGCACCAGCTGAAATTCCGACTTGTTGTCAAAGGGGAGCATCTTGAGCACCACCCACTGCACCACCGGCATGGCGGTAGCCGCCCCGACCAGCAGCAACACCGCCAGCCAGAGCTTGCGTCTGGCGCGCTTGGCGCCATCACCGATCAGGAAAGGGGTCATCAGCCGGTGAAAAAGACCCGCCTTGGCCTCGCCGTGGGCACCGTGCGCCGAATCCTTGAGCAAATGGCTCGCCAGCCAGGGGGAGAAGATAAAGGCCACCAGCAGGGAGATAAGCATCCCCATGCTGGCATTGATGGGGATGGGGCTCATGTAGGGGCCCATCAGGCCACTGACAAAGGCCATCGGCAACAGGGCCGCGATGACGGTCAGGGTCGCCAGTATGGTCGGCCCCCCCACCTCGTCCACCGCCCCCGGAATCAGATCCTTGAGCGCCCCCTTGCCCAAACCGCGATGGCGGTGGATGTTCTCCACCACCACAATGGCGTCATCCACCAGAATGCCGATGGAGAAGATCAGCGCAAACAGCGACACCCGGTTGAGGGTAAAGCCCCAGGCCCAGCTGGCAAACAGGGTCAGCGCCAGGGTGATGACGATGGCAACGCCAACTACCAGCGCCTCGCGCCAACCCATGCTCACCAGTACCAGCAGCACCACCGCCGTGGTGGCAAAAATCAGCTTGCCGATCAGGGTGTTGGATTTGGTCTCGGCGGTAACGCCGTAGTCCCGGGTCACCGTCACCTTGACCCCGGCAGGGATCAGTCGGTTCTGCAAACTCTCGACCCGCGCCTCCACCCGCTTGGCCACATCAACCGCGTTCTGGCCCGGCTGTTTGCCGATGGCCAGGGTCACCGCCGGATAACTGGCCTGCCCCAGCCCCATCCAGCTGCGCTTGGTCGGAGTCTCCTGACCCAGAGAGACCTTGGCCACCTCTCCCAGATAGACCGGCTTGCCGTCGTGCAGCCCCACCACCAGTTCTCTAGCCTCCTGCTCACTTTGCAGGAACTGCCCGACCTGCACCTTGATCTCCCGGTTATCTTGCTCGATGGCCTGTGTCGGGCCCACCTGATTGGCGGCCGCAAGTCGCTGGCTCAGATCGCCCCAGCTGATGCCGTGGGCGCTGAGGGCCGCCGGATCCGGCATCACCCGCAACACGGCGCTCTGGCTGCCCAGCGTGTAAATATCGCGGGTACCGGGAATGCGCTTGAGTTCGGTCTCCAGCTCATGGGCGACCTGGGTCAACTCGGGAGCCCCCAGTTGCTTGCTCCCCTCTTTGCTCCATAAGGTCAAACTGACGATAGGGACATCATCGATCCCCCGGGGTTTCACCAGCGGCTGACCGACTCCGATCCCCTGTGGCAACCAGTCGCGGTTGGAGTCGAGCTGGTTGTTGAGATCGACGATGGCCTGTTCGCGGCTCACCCCTACCTTGAATACCACCACCAGCAGGGCGCCATCGGGTTGGGAAAAAGAGTAGAGGGTATCAATGCCCTTTATCTGGGAAACCACCTGCTCGGCAGGGGTGGTGACGAGAGAGGCCACTTCAGCCGGGCTGGCCCCCGGGAAGGGAATGTAGACATCGGCGAAGGTGACATCGATCTGCGGCTCCTCCTCCTTGGGAGTCACCAGCACTGCAAACAGGCCGAGCAGCAGCCCCACCAGTGCCAGCAGCGGAGTGATGGCCGAGCCCTGAAACAGCGCAGCCAGCCGACCGGCAGGCCCCAGCCTCTCCTTGTTGCTGTTCAGTTCGCTACTCATGGGCCATCTCCTGCTGCTGCGCCCAGCCATCGGGGGCCAGCTTGTCACCGGCTTGCAGACCGGCCAGGATCTCGCACTGCCCTTCAAAGCAATGGCCTACCCGCACCGGCGTCAGGGCCCAGCCAGCGGGCTGTTGCAGATAGACACCGTTGAACTCCCCTTGCCGCAGCAGGGCGCGATCCGGCACCTGCAACACCTGACGTTCACCCTGCTTGAGCTGCACCTTGAGCCACATGCCGGGCAATACCCCGGTGGTTTGCGGCGGCAAGTCGAGGCGCAACCTGAAGGCGTGGCTCTGGCTGTCGGCATAGTTGAAGCGGGTCAATTTGACCGGGATAACAGACTTGCCATCCGGCAGCAGCACCTGCACATCAGCAGGTGACCGAGCGAGCGTCAGGGCGGATTGGGGCAATTCCACCTCCACCCGCAGTGTGTCTAGGGAGAAGCCGGAGAGCAGAGGGGTGCCGGGGGCGACAGTCTCCCCCAGCTCTACCAGCCGTTTGGTCACCACTCCGGCGTAAGGGGCCAGAATACGGGTATAACCGTAGGCCTCGCGGGCCTGAGTGAGGGCCGCATCGGCCGCATTGACCTCGGCGCGGGCGGCGCGATCAGTCGCCTGGGCATTGTCGAGCTGGGCGCGGGTGATCACCCCCTTGGCAATCAGCGCCTGAAAGCGGGCGAGCTGGCGCTCGGCTTCCACTTGCTGAGCCTGCGCCCGCGCCAGCCGCGCCTCGGCACCCGTGACGGCGGCAAACTGCTCCTTGCCGCTGATCTCCAGCAGCGGTTGCCCCGTTTGCACCTGATCGTTCACATCCACCAGCATGCGGGAGACCCGGCCGCTGGTCTGGGCCGCCACCGTCCCCTGATTGATGGCACTGACGGTGCCATCCAGCGTCAGCCAGTCAGTCACCTGACGAGGGGCAAGGGTCAGGGTTGCATCGCCATTCGCCTCGGCAGACCATGTTATCGGAGAGACAAGAGCGGAGACCATGGCCAGCATGGTGGCCCCCAGCACGCGGATCTGTTCCATGATAATCCTCCTTCCCCGACACTAGGGGCAATCCGTTCAGACAGAGCGGGGGTGGCAGCGCTTCTCCCGCACCTTCACCCAAACCCGATCAACAAGCAAAATCCCGGCCACCATGGCCACTATAAACAACATTATCATGGGCTGGCCGCTGGAAATGAGACTCAAGGCAGGCCCCGGGCAGATACCCACCAATCCCCAGCCGATACCGAACAGCGCGGCACCACCGATCAGGCGGTGATCCAGCGTGGGGGCAGGTACTGCCGCGATGGGCTCGCCCAGCACACTCTGACGACGGGGTTTCACCAGCAGGAAGTAACCCGGCATAAAGACCAGCAGGGCCCCCCCCATCACGAAGGCGAGGCTGGGATCCCAGGCGCCAGCCAGATCGAGAAAACCGGTGACCCGGGCGGGATCCACCATGCCGGAGATGGCCATCCCCAGTCCAAACAGCAGGCCCGCGAACAAACTTGTCAGCAATTTCATGGCAATCAGCCCCTTACAGCAGATGATGAGTGATGAAGACGGTGATAAAGCCAGCCGCCATAAAGGTCAGGGTGGCGACAATGGAGCGCAGGGAGAGCCGCCCCATGCCGCAGATGCCGTGGCCGCTGGTGCAGCCATTGCCAAGACGGGTACCGATGCCAACCAGCAAACCGGCCAGCAGCACAACAGGCCAACCGGGCAAGGTGGTGAATGCGGGCATGCTGGCCCAGCCCAAGCTCAGTGCCAGCCAGGCGCCCGCCCCGAGCCCCAGCAGAAACAGTACCCGCCACGGCGCCCGGTGTTGCAACGCACCGGCCAGAATGCCGCTGATCCCGGCCACCCGGCCGTTGAACAACATCAGGATCAGGGCCGACAGCCCTGCCAGCATGCCGCCGCCCAAAGAGAGCAGCCATTGGCTTTCCATCATCAAGATTCCTTATTTTCCGAGTGACAAAAATGGGTTTGCAGCGCCCCCAGCACATCGGCAGCTGCCTCGCTCACCAGCGAGTAGTAGATCTGCTGGGAGACCTTGCGCGAACGGATAAGGCCGTAGCGCTTCAATACCGACAGTTGCTGGGAGAAGGCCGACTGGCCCAGCTGGCTGTGGGCCAGCAATTCCCCGACTCCCTTCTCCCCCTCCACCAGTTGGCAGAGCACCAGCAGGCGTTCAGGGTGAGCCAACGCCTTGAGCAGGGAGGCGGCGGCTGTCGCATGTCTGTTCATCTCGTCGAATTGGCTCATAGAAGTAAATTAGCAATTGCTGATATTTGTTCTATTGTATAAAACAACACTAAATTAGCAATATCTAAAATATATGGGGAGAAAGACCATGACAGTAGATAACGGAGTCAGAATCGTCGCGGGTTGTATGTTGCTGCTCTCGCTGATCCTTACCACCTGGGTGCATCCGGGCTTTGTCTGGCTAAGCGTCTTTGTCGGGGTCAACCTGATCCAGAGTGCGTTCACTGGGTTCTGCCCGGCAGCCCTGATCCTGAAGCGCTTGGGGCTGAAGTAACAGGTCGCGCAAGACAGGGGCGGTCCTGCTAGCGGGGCGTCATCGCGCGGCGATGGCTATCGTCGCTCCCTGATGCTTATGGAGGTAGCCAGTCGGCCCCATTATTGACAAACTTGTATCTAAATGTTGCTGGAAGGTCGATAAGGCTTTACCTCACCGCTCTGGATGAGTACCATTTTGCCGTTCTTAACACAGCGGAGACCATCAGTGGGCAACTCATCAAGTGACAGTTGTAGACCGACCCTCATCGTCGGTACCAAGGTCGCGAGCTAGCCGCAGGTCTTTCTCTGCCGCATGCTCGCAACCCTGCGAGAAGCGGAAATCCACTCCCCTCTTCTCTTTTTTCACACTTGACGTCAGGTGATCTGGCTTTGCCATGACACCTTGCCTGCATAGTTTCTGCTTCCCACAAGGAGGCTGCTATGCGTTTTATCTCAATCAAACCGGCTGCGGATCGCGCGGTAGCAACAGGTTCTGTTGCTACCCGGGCTCACCCCCTGTTGAGCCGGCTCGGCCGTGGCATGCTGCCACGCTGGCTGGGCGGCAAACCGCGCCAGCACCACTATAGGCTGCAGATCCGTTGCGAGGATCGCGCCGATATGGAGCAAGTGCTGGATATGGTGAGCCACACCCTGCAACCGGCCGGACTGCAACCGATGCAATCGATGAAACCGGGTCGCAGCGGCGGGCGAGAGCTGGTGCTCAATGTGCACTGCACTCCACCCCAGCGCCGCTATCTGGTGCAGTTTGTTCATCAGGTCGGAGTAGCGCATCCGGTGCGCTGGGAGCTGCGTCCGCGCATCGACACGGCTCCCGAACTCAACTGACGCGCATCCTGCTGCACTAACGACCGTTCAAGGGGCCAGCCACGCTGGCCCCACTTGTTGCGTCCTCTCCGAGCGTCAGGGCATCTGATGATGCTCGCGCCCCGGAAGCTAAACCCGGGACGCTGCGTTTTTCTGCTGGCCATCCGCTCAATCCCCCTCTGATCCATCCGCCACCCGGCGTTTCATCATGGATTGTGCCAAGCCAGCTTTCATAAGAAGGAGTACGCCATGAAGATGTGGCAACAACTAGACATGCTCTCACTGCTCGACACTCTGGCTAGCCTGCTGCTCGCCTTTGTGCTCGGCAGTCTGGTCGGGCTGGAGCGCCAGTACCGCCAACGTACCGCGGGCCTGCGCACCAACGTGCTGGTCGCCGTGGGAGCCGCCCTGTTCGTCAGCCTGGCCCAGCGAATCTATGACCTGCACGGCGGCAACTACAACGTGGTCCATGTGGTGGCCTATATTGTCTCCGGCATCGGCTTTCTCGGCGCCGGCGTCATCATGCGCGAGTCGGGCAATATACGCGGCATCAACACCGCCGCCACCCTCTGGGGCGTGGCAGCGGTCGGCGCCGCCTGTGGCGCAGGGCTCGCCATGGAAGCAATCCTGGGCGCGTTATTCGTGCTGGCCGCCAACACCCTGCTGCGACCACTGGTCAACCAGATCAACCGTCGCCCGGTAGACAATCTGGATACTGAAGTCACCTACAAGGTGACTGCCCTGACCCCCCGTGAGCATCAAAAGGAGGTGCTGCACTGGCTCGAGGAGATGCTGGAGCAGGCCAACTATCCCATGAGCGAGCTCGACATCGAGCCATTTGGCGAGAGGGATCTGGAGATCTCGGCGGTGCTGCTGGCCACCTCCATTGATGGCGACGAACTGGATGCCCTGATGGTGAAACTCGGCATTCATCCCCATATCAAGCAGATATTCTGGCGCGCCAGTACCACAGACTGAGCTGCCGGTCAGAGGAACGAGCCACCCGCCCACAGCAAAAAGCCCCGCCAGCAATGGCGGGGCTTTTTCATATGGATGAGCGAAGAGTGGCTAGCGGCGGCTGCGCCAGCGCACCCTGGGGGTGATCACCTGGGCGGTCTGTGCGGGAGGACTGCCCGCTATCAGTTGCTGCATCAGCTCGAAAGCGGCGAGGGCCAGCGCCGGACAATCCTGCGCCACCGAGTCGATGCGCATGGGAATGCAGTCGAGCAAGTCGTGATCATCGAAGGTACACAGCCGCATCCCTGTCTCCATCAACCCCGCCTCGTTGAGGTAGCGCAGTACCCCTTCCAGCAGGGTAAAGGAGGCGGTAAAGAGCCCCCTGGGGGGGGCTCCCAGCTCGGCCACCAGCTCGGCCATCAGCTGATAACCGGAGCTCGGCTGGTAGTCGCGATGACGCACCCTTGCTGCATCGGCTTCAAAACCGGCGCGATGGAGCCCCAGCTCATAGCCCGCCAGCCGGTGACGGCTGGGGGAGAGATCCAGCAAACCGCCGAAGTAGTAGATCTGCTCGCCGCACTCGCTGGCCATATCCCGCACCAGCTCGGCGGTGGCCTTGCAGGCATCGGAGATCACCATGGGCAGGCGCGACTCGCCAATATGGCGGTCGAGCTGCACCACCGGCAGGCGGTCGTGGATGCGGGCATAGATGTCATCGCTGTGGCCGCTGGAGGCGACAATCAGCCCATCCACCTGGCGGCTGATGAGGTTGTCCACCACCCGCTGCTCGAGGGCGGGATCATCCTCGGAGCAGGCGATCAGCAGCTGGATACCCGCCTCCCGGCAGTGCGCCTCGAGGGCGCGGGCGATGCGGGCAAAACCGAAGTTGGTGAGATCGGGGATCACCAACCCCCAGGTGTAGCTGCGGGTCTCGCGCAGGGAGCGGGCATGAAAGCTCGGCAGGTAGTGACACTCCTCCGCCACCGCCTGAATGCGCTTGCGGGTATCATCGGCAATGCGGTACTCCGCACTCTTCCCGTTGAGCACCAGACTGGCGGTCGCCTTGGACACCCCCGCCAGTTCGGCGATCTGGGCAATCGTGATCCGTTTCTTCTTCTCCACCTGGCCTCCCGGCTGACTAGAACCGGGCTATTGTACTAGGCATGCCGACAGCGGCCAGTGATTGAGGCAAATTTTGCAGCCATCATCGCCGCTACCTGATGATAGTTGCGGCTTCTCCCCGGGGAAGTAGCGCGCCGACAGGCTGTGGCGACCCTCATCAATGAAACACTCCAGACTGGAGCGATCGCACAGCACGGTGATCCGCCCGCCAGCCCATGGGCTGCTGCGAGTCTCCCACGCTCCGCTCTGCCAGTTCTGGCGCCGCAAGGTGATGCGGTCCGGCTGCCACACCAGCTCGGCCACGGCGCCGAAACAGAGGCTCCCCTCACCGCAGAGATCCAGATCGAGCCAGGCCGAGTCGATGGCCAGCCCCGGAAATTCGCCAAGCGTCCCCTCGAAGCGGGTCAGTTCTCCCTTGAGCGCCGCAAGCTCCGCCACCGGCCGCTGGCAAAGCCACTCATCCTGCCAGAACAGCTCCCGCGGGCAGCTCATCTGGTGGATCCAGCCGTGAGCGACCGTAGGCTGGCTCATCTCGTTCTCCTCCGGCAGACCCAGCCAGCCAAACAGCAAGCGCCGACCCTGGCTATCCAGAGTGGTTTGCGGCGCATAGAACTCGAAGCCCCGGTCCAGCTCGTGAAAAGCCCCGTGCCCGAAGCGCTCGCCGTCGAAGTTGCCCACCAGCCAACCGCACTGGTAGAGGTTGCGATAATCCTCGCCTGCCGGGGCAATCCCCTGCGGGCAGCTGATCAGCACATGGCGCTCCTCCAGCGGGAAGAGATCCGGGCACTCCCACATATAGCCAAACTCACCCAGCCCCCCTCGCCCGCTGCCGGCGATGGGCCCCACCCGCTGCCAGCTTTGCAGGGTGTCGCCACGATAGAGCAGCACTTCCCCCTTGTCATCCAGGGTTCGGGCCCCCAGCACCATCAGCCACTGTTTGCCGTCGTGCCACACCTTGGGATCGCGTACATGGCCGCTGTAGCCTGCGGGTAGATCCAGCACCGGCCCCAGCTTGGCAAAACTACCCTCACCGTCGGCGCGGGCCAGACACTGATAGGCGGTGCGGCTGCCATCTGGGTATTTGACATTGCCGGTGTAGATAAGGGTCAGACGCCCCTGCTCGTCGCTCACCGCAGAGCCCGAATAGCAGCCGTGGCTCTCATAGGCTTCGGTGGGCAACAGCGCCACCGGCTCGTGCTGCCAATGCAGCAGATCGGTGGAGGTGACATGGCCCCAGCCCTTGTTGCGGTGCTCGCAGCCCAGCGGATTCCACTGGTAGAAGAGGTGGTAGCGCCCGTCGTGCTCGATAAAGCCGTTGGGATCGTTGAGCAGCCCCACCGGGGCTGCCAGATGCCAGCGGGGCCGATGGGGATCGGCCGCCGCCTTGAGCTGTCCGGCCAGCAGCGACCGGACAATCTGGTTGAGAAGATCGCTTTCCTTCATCACTCCACCTTGTATTTGAGCAGGTAGGAAGCGGCGAAGGCGGCGCCAAAGGCGATCACCAGCCCGATGATGTAATGAATCAGGCTCATGGGCTGGACGATGGCCATGCCGGGAATACCGGTCAGCCCCACCGCCGTCATCCCCACCTTGGCCGCCACCACGTAGGCGCCGCCGCAGGCCCCGCCAAACAGACCGGCGAGGAAGGGTTTGATGTAGCGCAGGTTCACCCCGAAGATCGCCGCTTCCGTGATACCCAGCAGGCAGGACATGGCAGCCGGCACGGTAATGGCCTTGATCTTCACGTCGCGAGTCTTGAAGTAGACCGCGAGGCAAGCCCCGCCCTGCGCCACGTTGGCCATGGCCCAGATGGGCAGCAGGAAGTTGACGCCAATTTGCGGATTGGCCAGCAATCCCGCCTCGATGGCGTGGAAGCTGTGGTGGATGCCGGTGATGACGATAAGCGAGTAAGTGCCGCCAAACACCAGCCCCGCCAGCCAGCCCGCCTGCTCATAGAGGGCGCTCAGACCAAACGAGATGCCATCCCCCAATACCCGACCCGCCGGGCCGATAAAGAGCAGCGCCACGAAACCGGTGATGATGACGGTGAGGAACGGCGTGAGGATCAGATCCAGTGCATCCGGGATGCGCTTGCGCAGCTGTTTCTCCAGATGGGACATAAACCAGACCGCCAAGAGCACCGGGAAGACGGTGCCCTGATAGCCGATCATGGCGACATCGAGCCCGAAGAAATCCATGGTCTTGAAGCCACCGGCCACGCCCCAGGCGTTGGTTAGCGCTGGGTGGGTGAGAATGCCGCCAAGGGTCGCCCCGAGGTACGGATTGCCGCCAAACTCACGCGCTGCCGTAAAACCGATGAGGATCGGCAATATGATAAAGGCCGCCGAGCTGAACATGTCGAGCATCACAAACAGGGCGCTGTCGGCATTGGCCCAGCCGTAGGTGCGCACCATGCCGAGCAGCCCCATCAGCAGGCCCGAGGCGACGATGGCCGGAATGATCGGCACGAAGATGTTGGAGAGGGTTCGCGCCAACCGCTGGGCCACGTTGAGCTTGGCCGCCGCCATGTCGGTCAGCTCCGCCTTGCTGGCGGTGCCGGTACCGGTCAGCGTCACAAACTCCGCATAGACCTTGTTGACCAGACCGGTGCCAAAGATCACCTGAATTTGGCCCGCGTTGCTAAAGCACCCCTTGACCCCCTCCAGCTTGTCGATGGCGGCCTTGTTTACCTTGCTGTCATCGGCCAGCACCAGCCGCAGCCGGGTGGCGCAGTGGGCAGCGCTGACGATGTTCTCCTTGCCCCCGAGCAGGGGCACCAGATCCTTGGCTATCGCACTGATATTCATATTCTTCCTCTTATGACCCGCCACGCTGGCGGGCCCTTGTCACATGAGAGTAGGGGCTGTCGAGCCGGGCTTCTAGCCGCAGATCAATAGCCGCTTGTGTCTGATCGCAAAAAGGCATCCAGTTCGGAGCGGGTCGGCAGCGCCGTCATCGCCCCCTTGGCGGTGGTGGCGAGCGCCCCGCAGCCGTGGGCCTGAGCCAGAATGGCGGGTAGCTCGGCCAGCGTCGGCAGCGACGAGCGCCCGGCCAGCGCCGCCAGCAGACCGGCGACGAAGGCGTCCCCCGCCCCCGTGGTGTCGATGGGCGTCACTTTCTGCCCCACCCACTCCAGCAACTCGCCATCAAGGCGAGCCACCACCCCGGCCGCCCCTCTGGTCACCAGCACCAGCGCCGGGCCAGAGAGCGTCGCAAGCCCAGCGACCAGTTCATCCTCGCCACTCAGCAGTTGCAGCTCCTCGATGGAGAGCTTGACCACATCCGCCTGTGTAATTGCCTGACGCACCAGCGGCAGCATCTCGGCGGGGTTGCCCCACACCTCGGGGCGCAGGTTGGGGTCGAAGCAGACCCGCCCGCCTGCCGTCTTGATGGCCGCCATGGCCTGCAGGCAGCTGGTGCGCACCGGCTCGTTGGCGAGCGCGATGGAGCAGGTGAGCAACCACTGATCGACATCGAAGCGGGGCAACTCATCCGGGGTGAGGAACTGGTCGGCACTGGGGCGCACCATAAAGGTGAAGCTGCGCTCCCCCTCGTCATCCAGTTCTACCAGCACGGTAGAGGTGCGATGGTCAGGATCGAGCCACAGTGCACCGATATCCACCCCCTCCCCGCTCAGGGTGTCGGCCATAAAGCGGCCGAACGGGTCAGCACCAACCCGGCCGATAAAGGCCGCATCGCCACCCAGCCGTACCACACCAACCGCCACATTGGCGGGCGCGCCACCCGGACACTTGAGGTAGTGCAACGCCCCTTCCGGGATCAAGTCCACCACCGCATCCCCCATTACCCACACACGATTCGTCACCTTGCTACTCCACTGCTGCATCGGATCCACGGTCAAACCCGAACTCTGTTCTGTTGGCTGACATTATCAGCTAAACCGTTTTAGCCAACCAACAGATCTCGGCACCGGCTGCCATTTTTGTGATCGGGATAACGAACTAGAACCAGGTTTCCATCTGTACGCCAAAGTTCCACTCGCCACCGGCGGTGAAGTTGCTCTGACCCATGGCATCGTCGCTGGCGTAGTTGTCGAGCTCGGAGGACCAGTCCATCCAGGTGGCGAAGACCCTAAGCTCAGGCCGCTCGAAGAAACCGGCGGTCTGCGCCTTGAAGGTGGGGGCGAAGGTGAGCTTGGTGAAATTGCCGTTCACCGCCTGGCGTCCCTTGTAGCCCTTGGGATCGAGATCCATGTACTGCCAGGCCACCTCGTAGACCAGCTCGACGTTCTGGCTCAGCACCTGCGCCACCCGGGTATTGAAGGTGAGCCAACGGTACTCGTCCCCTTTCACGTAGCGATCCTGACTCTGCTCGGCCAGCAGGGCCGGGGCAAAACGCCAGCGCGGATTAAGATCGGTAGCGCCAAACACGGCGACCCGCACCGCATCGGCGTCCGGCAACAGCTCGCTGTCAGAGCCCAGCCCCTTGACCTCGGTCCCCAGCCCATGACCGTACAGCACCGCCGCCTTGGCAAAACCGGGGTTGAGGCCAAAGAAGCTCTCGCCGTGGTAGGCCAGCAGGGTGTGGGCCCCCTTGTCCGCCGCCTCGCTGCCCGCCCCCTTGTCATTGATGCGGGCGTCATTGTCCTTGGCCGAGAGGCCGTTCACCATCCACTGCCAGTTGCCGACGCGGTTGTTCATGGTGAGGATGTAGCTCTCGATATCGGAAAGACCGCTGGCGCTGATGTCGCCGTAATCGCGGCCATAGAGAGAGAAGTTGGCCTTCCAGCTGTCGGCCAGTTGCACGTCGTAAACGCCGCCGCCGGTACCGGCCAGGAACACCACGTCGGAATCGAGCCAGTGGATGTCGAAGTTGTCGCGATCAAAGCGCTTCCCCGCCCACAGCACCGCATTCTTGAAGGGGCCGTCGAAGCTCGCCAGATTGCCGATCTCGGCAAACACCTGACGGGTATTGAGGCTCGAATCGCTGGCGGTCCAGTCGTTGCTGGTCTCCACCCCGTCTGCCAGCATCAGCTTGTAGCGGGCCCAGCTGCCATCCTCGAAGGTCTGGGTTTTCAGCAGGTTGGCCTCCATATAGGTGTCATCCTCATTGCCAAGGCGACCGACGGCCCCGCCCACCGAACCGGCTGGCGTGATGTAGGGGCCGCCGCGCCCGCCGTTGCCATTGCCGTTGACCAACAGGCCCGAGCGGGCGTAGCCGTGAAACTCGAAGCCCTGGGCACCTGCGGTCTTCTCATCCACCTGCTGGCTGCGGTTGTCGGCCACCTGAGCCTGCTCGCTCGCCGCGCTCGCCTTCACTTCCGCCTGACTGGCACGGCTCTCTGCCGCCTCGGCTCTCGCTTCGGCTGCCTGTACCCGCGCCTCCAGCGCCGCCAATCTGGCCTCGACACTCTCACCTGCAATACTCGCCTGCGCCGCCCACAGCGGGCTGCTCATCCCCAATCCCAGCGCTACCGCCAGCGCCAACTTGCTCTTGAACATCATCATCTTCCTCACCTGTCATCTGTGGCCCGGACGGGCGCTGTTGTTATCGACAGCCAGAGCATAGCTAAACCAATTTAGCTAACTCAATATGACAACTAAACCGTTTCAGCAACAGTGTGAGCGGGATAACATTTGTACAGCAGGAATTGGCGGGAGTTGTGAGGAGGATCCCTCATCAGGATCCACTCAATAAGGCGGATCCCGATTCTGCGAGCAGCGACCCTGACAATGTGAATAGGAAGGGGGGCACCTCACCACCAACCGGATCAGGGTGCTGGCGATGGGTCTGCCAGGTATCGGCATACCCTATGCGTCATTCTGTTGGTGGAGATTGTTACACGCATTACACCATCAGGTTCGGCTACAAAGCAGCGTAAATAATACCGATCACGCATGCGATATGGCTGAATACGCGACATTCCTGTCGTTCAATTACCAAAATATCAATAAAGATGTTTCTAAATGTTTCTGGCGGTGGATTAATTATTTACCAATAAGAACCATTCCAGTAGCATCGCAGCATTGATTAATAACGGAGACCATCAGTGGGCAATTCATCAGATGACAGTAGGTTGTTGAGCTCGTCAGCCAATACCTGAGTCGCGAGATCCCCGCAGATTGTTCTGCCGCTATCTCGCACTATGCGGAGAGCGGTTTATTTGCACCTGAGTGCAATTCCTTCCCTGTATTCACTCGATGTCTGTTACTGACGCCATCCAATGCTACAGACTGGATGCGTAAATAATGCCTGCATGGGTCTTCTCCTGATATCAGGGTCACCATGTCATTACCACTGTTACCTCATCACGCCATGTTTTTCCGCCTCTGGCGTGCGTCAACGATGGCGAACCTCTATCGCTGCAGGTCAGTAGCCACAAGGCTTTTGACAAGGTGGCATGGGAGATGGCAACAGCCGCTAGCCGGGCGACGACCGTCCCGCGATCCGCTCCACCTTCATTTACTTGTGCCGAGTGCAACACCTGTTCATTCCCCATGCGTGGCTATTGACGGGTAAGCATATGACGATTCTTTACATCAATCAGGAGGTGTGTCATGGACCCTGACCCTGGAGCCGGTATCGGCGACTAGTCCGGATTAATTTTCGGGCGTTATTTCCTTATCTATTTTTGCTGATGTGATGTCAGTCGGAATTCTATTTCCTATTTTCCAGGCTGATGTATTAAAGGATATATAAATGCAATACCAAGATATTCACCAACAACTGTATGTACTGCTGCAAAACAAGGATCGTATGGGGATCCAGAGCCTCAGCCTGAATATTCATGAGGTCGATCTGGCACAAGCGATAAACCGCCTGACAGATAAACATATTCATACCTTTCTCAATCTGGTTCCTGCATTGCGTGCCGCACGCATCTTCCGCCATCTGCCCAGCGATATTCAGGCCAGCCTGGTACGTTCCATGGCCAAGCCCCAATTGGAGGAGTTGTGTACCCGCCTATCCCCCGATGACAGAGCCGATCTCTACAATCGTCTGCCCGCAGCCTTGCGCCAGACCCTGCTCGATGCGATGACAGATGAAGAACGTGAGGATACGCAACGGTTGGCCTCTTACCCGGAAAACCTCGTCGGCTCCATCATGAGCTCGGATTGTGCCAGCCTGACGGCTGACATCACTGTGGGAGAGGGGCTGCAACGGCTGCGCAGCACTGCTGCCGACAGGGAGAGCATCTATACCCTGTATGTCGTGGATGAAATGCGCCGCCTCATCGGGGTTGTCTCCCTGCGCGAACTGTTTCTCGCCGACAGCAAAACCCCCATCTCGGCCATTATGCAGCGCGAGCTGGTGAGTATTCAGGCCGATGCCCCCAAAGGCGAAGCCGCGGAGATGATCGCCCGTTACAACCTGCTGGCCCTCCCCGTATTGAATCAGGATCAGCAGTTGCTCGGCATGGTGACCGTGGATGATGCAATGGATGTTGCCGAAGAGGAAGATGCCAACCGGATTGCCCGCTTCGGTGGTACGGCTGCGCTGGGAGGTCCCGAACTTGATCTTCGCGCATCCAGCACCTTTAACATGTTCAGCGCCCGATTCTTCTGGCTGGCGGTCTTGACCGTATTCGGCATACTGACCAGCAATCTGGTCGCCGCTCAGGAAGAACTCATCAGCGAAGTACTGATCCTCGCAGCCTTTATTGCCCCTATTATCGACATGGGGGGCAACTCGGGCAGCCAGTCGGCCACCTTGGTGATCCGGGCAATGGGCATGGGTCAGATCAAGCTGAGCATGCGTGACTTCTTTTTCGTGCTGCGGCGCGATCTGCCCGTCGCAATGGCTCTGGGGCTGGGTGTCGCCCTGCTGGAAGGGGTGATGGCATTCTGGAGCAAGAGCATCGGCTGGGACATCGTCATGATTGTCAGCCTCTCTGCCATGACGGTGACTGTGGTTGGCAGCCTGCTTGGTCTGGTCCTGCCGTTTGCCGCACGGAAGATGGGGACTGATCCGGCAACCCTCAGCTCCCCCATGCTCACCTCGATCATGGATCTGTTGGGCGTGCTGATCTATTTTGGTTTCGCCTATGCCTTCCTCGGTGGGTCACTGGCTGCTGCCTGACAGCGCACAGCAGATGGGGGCAGCCAAACCACCGCCATCTCCGATAGTTCAAGATAAGAGAGAGAGGGAGGCATCACGCCTCCCTCTCTCTTTAAATCGACACGGGTCTATGCCATCACTTGGTCAGATCGTCGAAGAAGCGTTTCACCCCTTCGAAGAAGCCTTCCGATTTCGGCTTGTGGGTCTTGGCAGCGGCGCCGCTGAAGGATTCGTCCAGCTGGCGCAACAGCTCTTTCTGCTGCTCGGTGAGGTTGACCGGAGTCTCGATCACCACCTTGCACATCAGATCCCCTACCTGGCCGGAGCGCACGGACTTCACGCCCTTGCCGCGCATGCGGAACATCTTGCCGGTCTGGGTCTCCGGAGTGACCTTGAGCTTGACGCGGCCATCCAGGGTCGGCACTTCGATCTCGCCACCCAGGGCAGCTGCGGTGAAGCTGATGGGCACTTCGCAGTAGAGGTTGTTGCCGTCACGCACGAAAATTTCGTGCTCTTTGACGTGCACCTGTACGTAGAGATCCCCTGCCGGAGCCCCTGCCTCCCCCGCTTCCCCTTCACCGGAGAGACGGATGCGATCGCCGGTATCGACGCCCGCCGGAATTTTCACCGACAGGGTCTTGGTGCGCTGGTAGCGACCTTCACCGTGGCACTTGCGGCACGGATCTTTGATGATCTTGCCGCGACCGTGACAGTGCGGACACGCCTGCTGCACCGCAAAGAAGCCCTGACGCATCTGCACCTGGCCGGAGCCGTGGCAGGTCGGGCAGGTCTGGGCACTGCTGCCGGTGTGGGCACCGGAGCCGTTACAGACTTCACAGTGAACCAGGGTCGGCACCTTGATCTCCTTGGAGACCCCGCGCACCGCCTCTTCCAGCGTCAGCTCCATGGTGTAACGCAGGTCGGAGCCACGGGCCGGGCCACGACGGGCACCACCACGGCCACCGCCGAAGATGTCACCGAATACGTCACCAAACATGTCGGCGAAGTCGGCACCGCCGCCAAAGCCACCGTGGCCACCGCCACCCTGGCTCGGGTCGACACCGGCATGGCCGTACTGGTCGTAACGGGCACGCAGGTTGGCATCGGTCAGGACCTCGTAGGCTTCCTTGACCTCTTTGAACTTCTCTTCGGATGCGGCATCACCCTGATTACGATCCGGGTGATACTTCATGGCCAGGCGCTTGTACGCCTTCTTGATCTCGCGATCGTCGGCATCTTTCGCCACACCCAGTACTTCGTAGAAATCGCGCTTCGACATACTCATCCTGTGGTTACGCAGACGGGCGTTGGTTACCCAACGCCCGTGAATTCATTGACCAAGCCGATGGGCGAAGCGGACTCCGCCCATCTGGGTAGGGCTTACTTCTTGTCGTCTTTCACTTCTTCGAACTCGGCGTCGACTACGTCGTCGTCAGCCTTGGCAGAAGAGGAGGACTGACCGGCATCAGCACCGGCTGCACCCTGGGCCTGAGCCTGCTGCTGGGCAATTTCCATCAGCTTCTGGGACGCTTCCAGCAGAGCCTGCTGTTTGGCTTCGATAGCAGCCTTGTCGTCACCCTTGATGGCAACTTCCAGCTCGCTCAGCGCGGCTTCGATCTTGGTCTTGTCGTCGGCAGGCAGGGCCTCACCGGCTTCGGTGATCTGCTTGCGTACGGAGTGAACCAGACCATCAGCCTGGTTGCGAGCCTGTACCAGCTCTTCAAACTTCTTGTCCTCGGCCGCATTGGCTTCGGCTTCGCGTACCATGCGCTCGATCTCGTCATCAGACAGACCAGAGGAGGCCTGGATGGTGATCTTCTGCTCTTTGTTGGTCTCTTTGTCTTTCGCGGAGACGTGCAGGATACCGTTGGCATCGATGTCGAAGGTCACTTCGATCTGCGGCAGACCGCGCGGTGCCGGACGGATGCCTTCTAGGTTGAACTGGCCCAGAGACTTGTTGTCGCTGGCGCGCTTGCGCTCACCCTGCAGCACGTGAATGGTCACGGCAGACTGGTTGTCTTCGGCTGTGGAGAACACCTGGGACTTCTTGGTCGGGATGGTGGTGTTCTTCTCGATCAGCGCAGTCATCACGCTGCCCATGGTTTCGATACCCAGGGAGAGCGGAGTAACGTCCAGCAGCAGTACGTCGGTCTTGTCACCGGACAGTACGGCACCCTGGATGGCAGCACCCATGGCCACGGCTTCGTCCGGGTTGACGTCTTTACGCGGCTCTTTGCCAAAGAACTCGGCAACGGTCTTCTGAACCAGCGGCATACGGGTCTGACCACCAACCAGGATCACGTCGTCGATCTCGCCAACTGCCAGACCGGAGTCTTTCAGGGCGACACGAACCGGCTCCAGAGAGTCTTTCACCATGTCTTCTACCAGGGATTCCAGCTTGGCGCGGGTCACCTTGATGTTCATGTGCTTCGGACCGGTGGCATCTGCAGTGATGTACGGCAGGTTGACGTCGGTCTGCTGGGCAGAAGAGAGCTCGATCTTGGCTTTCTCGGCGGCATCTTTCAGACGCTGCAGAGCCAGCTGGTCGTTGCGCAGGTCGATGCCCTGCTCACGCTTGAACTCGTCTACCAGGTAGTTGATGACGCGGTTGTCGAAGTCTTCACCACCCAGGTGGGTGTTACCGTTGGTCGCCAGTACTTCGAAGGTGGTTTCGCCTTCCACTTCGTCGATCTCGATGATGGAGATATCGAAAGTACCGCCACCCAGGTCATATACGGCAACCTTGCGCTCGCCCTTGACCTTGTTCACGCCGTAGGCGAAAGCTGCTGCAGTCGGTTCGTTGATGATGCGTTTTACATCCAGACCGGCGATGCGACCGGCATCCTTGGTAGCCTGACGCTGGGCGTCATTGAAGTAGGCCGGAACAGTGATAACGGCTTCGGTTACCGGCTCGCCCAGATAGTCTTCAGCGGTCTTCTTCATCTTCTTCAGCACTTCGGCAGAGATCTGCGGCGGTGCCATTTTCTTGCCCTTCACTTCAACCCAGGCGTCGCCGTTGTCAGCTTTGGCGATGGCGTACGGCATGATTTTCAGGTCACGCTGCACTTCTTCATCTTCAAAACGACGACCGATCAGACGCTTGATGGCGAACAGGGTGTTTTTCGGGTTGGTGATGGCCTGACGCTTGGCCGGCTGACCAACCAGGATCTCGCCATCATCGGCATAGGCAATGATGGACGGAGTAGTACGATCGCCTTCTGCGTTCTCGATCACGCGAGCAGTGTCGCCATCCAGAATAGCGACGCAGGAGTTGGTAGTACCCAGGTCAATACCGATGATTTTACCCATTTGACGAATCTCCAAATACTTTGAATAAACTGGCGAGGAACTCGCCTTAATGCGTTAACGGCTAGGTGGGGGCTGCCAATCTGGCTTTCAAGCTCCCGGCATCAAATTTTTTGTGCCGCCGCGGCCTTGCTACCTATATGGGGTCGCCGGACGCAGCTTCAAGCCCCAACCCTAAAAAACCACACCCTTTGTCATGGTTGCGCGGTCACGTTGAGCCGTAAACCGGGCAAGATGAACAGGTGCTGCACTGCGAAACAAAAAGCCCGCCACAGGGCGGGCTCGGGCACCCACAGCCAATCAGTCGACCGCTTTGGCGATCATCACCATGGCCGGACGGATCACCCGACCGTTGAGGTCATAGCCCTTCTGCATCACTGCAATGACGGTGTTCGGCGCCACATCGGCACTCGGTACCATGCTCATCGCCTGATGGGCGTTGGGGTCAAACGGCTGGTTGATCGGGTCGAGCGCTACCAGACCAAACTTGGCCACGCCGCTCTGCATGGATTTGAGGGTCAGCTCGACACCTTCGATCATCGGCTTAAGGGCTTCGTTCTCCTTGTCGGCCAGTTCGATGGCACGCTCAAGGTTGTCCAGCACCGGCAGCAGTTCATTGGCGAACTTCTCCAGAGCGAATTTGTGCGCCTTCTCCACATCCAGCTCGGTACGACGGCGCAGGTTCTCCATCTCGGCGGCGGTACGCAGGGCGCGTTCACGCTCTTCCGCCGCTTTTTGGATGGCGGTTTCCAGCTGCGCTTCCAGTTCGGCAATGCGGGCCTGCTCGGCTGTCACTTCACTGTCTACATCGGTCGGCTCGACTGGCTGGGCTTCCACTTGCTCCATCGCTTCAACCTTTTGCTCTTCGTGGTTCATGACATCTCCAATTCCGGGGTTACTTATGAGGGCCCTGACGTCTGGTTGAGCGACCGGACGACAACAGACCGACTATGTTGGCGCTATTATGGGGATGCATCCCCGGCTTTCAAGGGGTAAAGGGCAATCTGGGTTGCTGAATAGCCGCAACCGTCGGTTTATCCGGGTTACCGCTCACCGTTTCACCAGTAGCCTCAAGGGGATAGCCAGCCCCGTCACACGGGAGAGCGTCACAAGCGGAGCAAAGCACTGTATACTGGCCCGCAATACCCATCCCAGATCTGACTGACTATGGATTCTCCGTTCAAAACCATCGCCCTGATTGGCAAACCCCACCATGAGGGGGCCAACCAGACGCTGACCGGCCTGCATCAATACCTGACCGCCCGCGGCTTTCGGGTACTGGTGGAGAGCCGGGTCGCCCAGACCCTGAGCATCCTCGATGAAAACGTGATGGATCTGGTACAACTGGGCCAGCAGGCCGATCTCGCCATCGTGGTCGGCGGTGACGGCAACATGCTGGGGGCGGCGCGAGTGCTGTCACGCTTCGATGTAGCAGTGATCGGGGTCAACCGGGGTAACCTCGGCTTTCTGACCGATCTCTCGCCGCAGGATTACCTGCTGCCATTGGAGCAGGTGCTCTCCGGCCACTACAAGAGCGAACACCGCTTCCTGCTTGAGGCCTCGGTCTATCGCCACGGCGAGCGCAAGTCGAGTAATCTTGCGGTCAACGAGGCGGTGCTGCACCCGGGCAAGATCGCCCATATGATCGAGTTCGAGGTCTATATCGATGGCAGCTTTATGTATAGCCAGCGTTCGGACGGCATCATCGTCGCCACACCGACCGGCTCGACCGCCTACTCCCTGTCAGCAGGTGGCGCCATCCTCACCCCCAAGCTCAACGCCATCACGCTGGTGCCAATGTTCCCGCATACCCTCAGCAGTCGCCCCATCGTGCTCGATGCCGACAGCGAAGTGCGGCTGCTGGTCTCGCCGGACAATCAGGACGATGCCATGCAGGTGAGCTGTGACGGCCAGGTGACGCTGGCGGTCCACCCGGGGGACGAGATCCTGATCAAGAAGAGCCACCACCAGCTTCATCTGGTGCATCCCCTCGACTACAGCTATTTCCATGTGCTGCGCAACAAGCTCGGCTGGGGCAGCAAGCTGTTCTAATCAGCTTTGACCGACAACGGCATTACCAGAGAAGGGCGCCTGAATTGGCGCCCTTCTCTTTTCTTTCATTGCAACTTCCCCTGCACCCTCATATCAGTACCGCATTTTCATAGCCATGGCGCACTGGCGCGGCTTTCCTGTGTTAAAAATGGCGGCGCCCTCTTTACTGTATATAAGACCAGTATATACTGGATGCATACACAGTAATGTTGACCTATACAGGATGAGACCATGCTGACCCAGCTGACCGTCAACAACTTCGCCATCGTCAAGTTTCTCGAACTCGATCTGCAACCGGGCATGACCTGCATCACAGGTGAGACCGGTGCCGGTAAATCCATCGCCATCGATGCTCTCGGTCTCTGCCTCGGAGAGCGGGCCGAAGCCGGCATGGTGCGACCCGATAGCGACAAAAGCGAGGTCAGCGCCCGCTTCCTGCTGGACAACAACCCGGCCGCCCGCGCCTGGCTCGCCACCAACGAACTGGAAAACGAAGGGGAGTGTATCGTGCGGCGAGTCATCTCCGCCGAGGGTCGCTCACGCAGCTATATCAACGGCGTGCCCGTCCCCCTCACCCAGCTCAAGAATCTGGGTCAGCTGCTGGTCAACGTACACGGTCAGCATGCCCACCAGATGCTGCTCAAACCCGACTACCAGCTCGCCCTGCTCGACGGCTACGCCGGCCACCATCTGCTGCTCGATGAGGTGCGCCAGCACTATCAGCAGTGGCGTCAACTACAAAACGAGCTGAACCGGCTCAAGGCCGAGCAGCAGCAGCGGGAAGCCCGCCGCCAGCTGATCGAGTATCAGGTGCAAGAGCTGGACGAATTTGCCCTGCAGCCGGGGGAGTTTGAAGAAATAGAAGAGGAGCACCAGCGTCTGGCCAACGGCACAGAGCTGATGCAAGAGTGCGGGGCTTGCCTCGACCTGCTCTATGACAACGAAGAGACCACTATCGCTGGGCTGCTGCAATCAGCCGTCGATCGGGCCGAGGGGCTGGTCAGCATGGACAGCCGCCTCACCCCGGTACTGGAGATGCTGAACGAAGCACTGATCGGGGTGCAGGAGAGCCACAGCGAGCTGCGCAGCTATCTCGATCGGCTGGAGCTGGATCCCGAGCGGTTCAACGAGCTGGAAGCTCGCCTCTCCAAGGCGATCAATCTGGCCCGCAAGCACCACGTCAAACCGGCAGATCTGGCTCAGTACCATCAGGAGCTGGCCTCTGATCTTGCTCGCCTCAACTCCGATGAAGAGCGGTTAGAGGGGATGGAAGATGAGCTGGCCGAGGCCCGTCAGGCTTTTGTCCAGGCCGCCGAAGCCCTGAGTCAGAGCCGTCAGCGTTACGCCCAGGAGCTGGGCGCCAAGGTAACCAGCAGCATGCACGAACTGGCGATGCCCGATGGCCGCTTTGCCATCGAGGTGCGCCCCGATGCCCAGAGCAGCCTCTCTCCGCTGGGTATAGATCGGGTGGAATTTATGGTCACCACCAACCCTGGCCAACCGATCCAGCCGCTTGGCAAGGTGGCCTCAGGCGGTGAACTGTCGCGCATCAGTCTCGCCATCGTGGTGATCAGCGCCCGCAAGGTCTCAACCCCGACTCTGATTTTCGACGAAGTGGATGTGGGGATCAGCGGCCCGACTGCCGCCGTGGTGGGTCGCCTGCTGCGCCAGCTCGGGGAGTCCACTCAGGTGATGGTGGTCACTCACTTGCCTCAGGTGGCAGGCAACGGCCACCAGCATATGGTGGTGAGCAAGCATACCGATGGCAAAACCACCGAAACTCGGATGGATTCGCTCGACCAGAATGCCCGCCTCAATGAGCTGGCACGTCTGCTCGGTGGCGACCAGATCACCGACAACACCCTGGCCAATGCTCGCGAGCTGCTGCGCCGTTGAATCAGGCCAAAACGCCGATTTGCAGCGATGGCGACTGACAGGGCTGACCGAACATGCTGACTGCGCAGGCACAGGAGAGAGCTATGGCCTGCGCAGTCAGTAATAGCCAATAGCCAATAGCCAATAGCCAATAGCCAATAGCCAATAGCCAATAGCCAATAGCCAATAGCCAATAGCCAACTGTGAGCACCGAACTCACGTCAGGATTACCGACCCAGATCAATAAAATGGCGAGTTAGGCGAAGCTGGCAGCAACATGAGCGTGGATCCGGTTGCCTTCATGTAGCGGATTTCGCATAGTGTTGCCCCCCTTTATGGGTATCCAATTGTGAGGCTTTGTCTATGATCCACGTTTTTGGTCACAAGAATCCTGATAGCGACAGTATCTGCAGTGCGCTGGTTATCACCGACTGGCTCAATGGCCAGGGCCGTCAGGCCACCCCATGGCGTCTGGGTGACCTGCGCACCGAAACCCGTTTTATTCTGGAGCAGGCTGGCGTCAGCGAACCCGAGTTGCTGACCAAAGATATGACCGGTGAAAATGTCTGGCTGGTGGATTTCAGTGATCTGGAACAGGGCCCTGCCACACTGGCACAAGCCAATGTACTGGGCCTGGTGGATCACCACCGTCTCGGCACTCTGGTCACCCAATCTCCGCTGGATGCGTGGATCCGGGCCGTCGGCTGCACCTGCACCATCGCCTTCGATCTGCTGAGCCAGCAAGGTACCGTGACCCGCAGCCAGGCTCGCCTGATGCTGGGTGCCATCATGAGCGACACCCTCTGTCTCACCTCGCCCACCACCACCGAGCAGGACAAGATCGCCTGCGAGCGTCTTGCACCGCTGGCCGAGGTGTCGCTGGCCGAGTTTGGTCAACAGCTGCTGATGGCGAAAACCGATCTGAGCGGCCTCACTCCTGCGCAGTTGCTGCAGCAGGATGAGAAAGCGTTCCAGGCGGAAGGTTGCAACTTCATCATGAGCCAGATCGAAGTGGGCAGCGAGCAGCAGCTGGCCGAGCACCTGCCAGCCCTACAGCAGGAGATGGCCCAGCGCGTGGCGAGTGAAGGGCTCGACTTCTTCGTGTTGATGGTGACTGACCTGACTGCGGCTGCCAGCCGTATCTACTTTACCGAGCACGCCAAAGTACCGGCAGAGTCCAGCTACCACCCGGGCTTTGTCAGCCGCAAGAAGCAGGGTCTGCCCTGGGTAATGGATCTGCTGGCCAAGGCCTGATCCTCACTCGCCATTACCTATTCCAAAGCCCTGCCTCTGCGCAGGGCTTTATCATCGCCACCGCCAGCCGCACTCCCCACCCTCTTGCTGACCATCTTGCTCACCACTGCGGTCTCTCGCTTACTCCTTTCACGGCTTATTGACAGTTAACGCCATAACTTTGCTTACATATTTGCGGCTGTTATTTATCAGGGCTTTGCTGCAGGATAATCGCCGCGCACAACCTTTTCCGTTTCCATTCAGGTGATCGATGAACATAACCCCCAAGCAGAGAACCCTGGCCATCACCATGCTGATCGCCATGGTGCTCCTCGGCTGGCTGCTCTGGCCCAGTCAACCACCCAAGGCGATGCTGACCGCTCAAGTGACCCGCGAGGATATCGCCCAGACCGTACTGGCCAGTGGCGTGCTGCAGGCCGTGGAGCAGGTGGATGTGGGGGCCCAGGTCTCCGGTCAGGTTACCAAGCTGGCCGTCGAGGCCGGAGATCAGGTCAAGCAGGGAGACCTGCTGGCCGAGATCGATCCCCTGATTGCCCAGAACAACCTCAAGACGGCCGAGGCGGAACTTGCCAGCAACCGCGCCCAGCTCAAGATCAAGCAGGCACAACTCAAACAGAACGAGCTCGCCTGGCGGCGCCAGCAGCAGATGTTCAAGCAGGAGGCGAGCTCAAGGGCCGATCTGGAGAGTGCCGAGGCACTGCTGGCGGTCACCCGCGCCGAACTACAAAATAGCCAGGCCAATATCGACAACGCCCTGATCAAGGTTGATCGGGCCAAGACCGAGCTGGGCTACACCAAGATCCTGGCGCCGATGGATGGCACCGTTATCAGCATTGTGACCCGTCAGGGCCAAACCCTGGCAGCCAGCCAGACGGTGCCGACCGTGCTCAAGCTGGCCAACCTCGAGACTATGACGGTCAAGGCGCAGATCTCCGAAGCTGATGTCACCAAGGTCAAAGCTGGCATGCCAGTCTACTTCACCCTCATTGGCGATCCGGATACCCGCTATCAAGGTACGCTTCGCGCCGTGGAGTTAGCGCCCACCAACATCAACGATCAGGCCACCACCGGCACCACCACCAGCAATGCGGCTGTCTACTACTACGCCCTGTTCGATGTACCCAATCCCGACCATACCCTGCGGGTCGCAATGACCACCCAGGTGACCATTGTGCTCGGCGAGCGCAAGCAGGTGCTCACTGTGCCGCAAACCGCCCTCGGCAAGTCGCTGGGTGACAACGAGTATGAAGTCACCGTGATCAAGGACGATGAGACAACCGAAACCCGTCATATCAAGACCGGTATGAAGGACGAGATCCGCATTGAGGTGATCAGCGGGCTGAGTGAGAAGGAGGAGGTGCAGCTCAATCACAGTGCCCCCGCCGACAATGATGAGATGGCGGTGATGCTATGAGTGAGCCCCTGAACCAGCTGCCGTTGATCCAGCTGAAAGGGGTCGAGCGACGCTACCAGAGCGGCGACAGCGAAGTCACCGTGCTCCACCCTCTTGACCTCACCATCACGGCAGGAGAGATGATCGCCATTGTCGGCGCGTCCGGCTCTGGCAAGTCGACCCTGATGAACCTGCTGGGTTGTCTCGATAGCCCGAGCGGCGGCCAGTATCTGTTTCGCGGTCAAGACACCGCCACCATGGATGCGTTGGCGCTGGCCCGGCTGCGCTGCCACCACTTCGGTTTTATCTTTCAGCGCTACCACCTGCTGCCCCATCTCGATGCCGCCGCCAACGTGGAGATCCCGGCCGTCTATGCCGGCACCAGCCGCCCGGATCGCCAGGCACGTGCGCGTCAGCTGCTGGGCAGACTGGGACTGGCCGATCGCAGTCACCATACCCCGGGCCAGCTCTCCGGCGGTCAGCAGCAGCGGGTCAGTATCGCCCGGGCGCTGGCCAATGGCGGCGAAGTGATCCTCGCCGATGAACCGACCGGCGCACTGGATAGCCAGAGCGGCAAGGAGGTGATGGCGATCCTCAAGGAGCTGCATGCTCAGGGCCACACCATCATTCTGGTCACCCACGATATGAACGTGGCCAGCCATGCCGACCGGATCATCACTCTCAAGGATGGTCGGATTGAACAAGATAGCGGCCCCTGCCAAACGGCCGTGTTGGCTCCAGCCACCGCTGTAGCCTCTCAAAAAGTAGCGCCCACTACAGGCGCCATGGGTCACGACTGGGATCGTTATCGGGAAGCGGGACGGATGGCGATGCATGCCATGCTCGCCCACCGGATGCGCACCTTCCTCACCATGCTCGGCATCATCATCGGCATCGCCGCCGTGGTGAGCGTGGTTGCTCTTGGTCAGGGCGCGCGCGCCAAGGTGATCGACCAGATCAATGCGATGGGCACCAACACCATCGAAATCTTCCCGGGTAAAGGATGGGGCGATGAGAAGATGGCCAGCATCCAGACCCTCAACAAGGGGGATCTCGATGCCCTGTTGGGGCAACCCTATCTTGCGGGCGCCAGCCCCGAGATAGGCAGCTCAGGCCAGTTGCGCTATCGCAACAAGACCAACAGCGGCAACGTGACCGGGGTCGGTAACGACTATTTCAAGGTGAAGGGGATGACGCTGGTCAGTGGTCGCTTACTGGAGTGGCAAGATATCCAGCAGCGTGCCGCCGTCGCCGTAGTGGACAAGAAGAGCATCACCAGCCTGCTTGGCAAGGAGGATCCGGTCGGCAAGGTGGTACTGGTCGGCACCTTGCCGGTGCGGATTGTCGGTGTGGTCTCGCAGGAGACCGGCTTTGGCCCCACCAGCCAGTCGGTCAATATCTGGCTACCCTACAGCGCGGTGATGAGTCGCCTCATCTCGCAGCACCACTTCAGCCAGATCACCATCCGGGTCAAAGACGGGGTACAACCAGCACTGGCCGAGCAGGCGGTGATCGAGCTGATCACCAAGCGCCACGGGGTGAAGGATTTCTTCACCTTCAGCAGCGACAGCATCATCAAATCGGTAGAGAAAACCACCGCCACCATGACCCTGATGGTCTCGGCCATCGCGGTGATCTCGCTGATCGTCGGCGGGGTGGGCGTGATGAACATCATGCTGGTGTCAGTGGTCGAGCGCACCCGCGAGATCGGCATTCGCATGGCCGTGGGTGCCCGCCAGTCGGATATTCTGCAGCAGTTCCTGATTGAAGCCGTGATGGTGAGCCTGCTGGGGGGGATCTTCGGCGTCGGCCTATCGCTAGGCATTGGCGCGCTCTTTTCACTGCTGGTGGACTCCATCAAGATGCAGTTCTCGCTCTTCTCCATCCTGATGGCCTTTGGCTGCTCGTCACTCATCGGGATCCTGTTTGGTTACCTGCCGGCACGCAATGCGGCTCGGCTCGACCCTGTTGTCGCACTGGCGAGGGAATAACAATGCACAAACTCTCCTGGCTGGCTCTCTGCATGGCCCTCAGCGGCTGCAGTCAGCACAGCACCTATCAAAGACCCGAGCTGACGATTGCCCCCACATGGCAACAGGCAGAGGGCACCCAACTGGCTACGCAGGCTGGCCCCTGGTGGCGGGAATTTCATGATCCCCAGCTCGACAAATTGGTCGAGGCGGTTCTGGCCGCTAACCCGGACATGCGTGTGGCGGCCCTCAAGCTCAAAAGCGCCAGACTGGGCGCCGAGCAGGCCGATACCAACCTCACCCCCTCGGTCAATGGCACTATCGCAGCCAGTGGCAACAAGGATCTGAAAAGCGGCAAAGGCACCAACAGTCTGGGCCCCTCGCTGAGCCTCAGTTACGAAGTGGATTTGTGGGGCAAGCTTGCCTCGGTGCGAGATCAGGCAAGCTGGGAGGCGGCGGCAAGCGAGCAGGATCTCGCCAGCACCCGACTCCTGCTGATTGGCAATACTCTGGAGCAGTATTGGCAGCTCGGCTATCTCGGCTCTGCCATCACACTCGGAGAACAGCAGCTGGCCAACCTGACGCGAACCGAGCTGCTGACCCAAACCAAATACCAGGCAGGCGCCATCACCCGACTCGATCTGGCGCAGGCACGCCAGCAACTGGCAGGCAAGCAGGCTGAGCTGGCCTCCCTCAAGGCGCAGCAGGAACAGGCTCGCAATGCCCTGCTTCTGTTGCTGGGCCGCAGCAGCGGGCCGCTGGAGTATGCACCCGCTTCCCTTGCAAAGCAGGCCATTCCTGAACTTGCGGTGGGTATTCCGGCCGATGTGCTGGCCCGCCGCCCCGATGTCAAAGCGGCCGAATTGCGGCTGAGCAAGACGCTGGCTAAAGGGGATGAGATCCGCACCAGCTTCTACCCCAGCCTGACCCTGACCGGCAGCGCCAGCACCGCATCCGATAGATTGGCGCAAGTGCTGCAAAATCCGGTTGGTACGCTGGGAGCCAGCCTTGCCCTCCCCTTCCTTGAATACAACCGCACCCAGCTCGCCATTGAAAGCTCGGAGCTGGATTACCAGATCGCCGAAACCGAGTTTCGCAAGCAGCTCTACACTGCACTGGTGGAAGTGGAAGACAATCTGGCCGCCCGCCACTATGGCCAGCAGCGACTCGATTATCTGCAGGAACAGCTGAGTTATGCCCGGGAGGCCGAACGACTGGCCAAGGCTCGCTTCCAGGCGGGTGCGACCGGTGTACAGGCTTGGCTTGATGAGCAGAACCGACTGTGGGATGCCCAGCAGAGCCTGCTGGCACAGCAAAAAGAGCAGCTCACCACCACAGCCAAAATCTATCGCGCCCTGGGTGGCAGCGATAGCGTGACGCCCCGATAGCGCTTCACCTGGCTATCCCCCACTCTGCCTACAGAGTGGGGAATATCATCGCCATAGACCATACAGAATTTCCTCTCCCACACGGCAGCCGAACTCCATTGCCCATCATCAGGGGCAGGTATGGCAGCGCAGCCAATTACATGCATCGGCGACCCTGAATATACCGGCCATACCTTGCGGCTCTCTCTATACCTAACGCTCCCTGACCGGAGATAACGATTACCGGATATTCCATCAGCAGAGAGCTCTACTCTTGCCGAGCGACGCACCGTGAATCGTGAATCGTGAATCGTGAATCGTGAATCGTGAATCGTGAATCGTGAATCGTGAGAAACATATCCGAAGCTCGTATCAGCACAACGCATACAAATAGCGATATCGCGTTGGTGAGCCACAGGACAAAATTAATCGTAAACAACGAATGATATTGAGTAAAGGAACTGCGGGTAAGGCGAGAGAGAAAGGATACAAACGAGGAATGCAGATAACAATGAGGTGGAAATACTGGTTGGATAACCACGAGTAAAACGGCAAAAATAATGCCGCCCGAGGGCGGCATTATTCAATCTCTGAACCTGACGAATTAGATCAGGAAATCGTTCAGGTCTTTACCCAATGCTACTTGAGCAGCAATGGCTTTCGGCATACGGCCTTGACCGGTCCAGGTTTTTTCCTGGCCATCTTCTTCGTACTTGTATTTAGCCGGACGCGGAGCTCGCTTGCTCTTGGCAGCGCCAGTTGCAGCAGCCGGAGCAGCGGCAGTCGCCAGTAGCTCACGAGGATCAATACCAGCCTGCTGCAGCATTTCGGTGAATTCATTCAGCTTGCGCTGACGCTCTTCCTGTTCAGCACGCTCCTGTTCAACAGAATCGGCGCGCTCTTGGTAAACCAGGTCAAACTTCTCTTTAGCTTCCAGCAGTTGCTCAAACGGCAGCTCACGAACAGCCGCACGCAGACTGCGAATGTTCAGCAGAACTTTCAGAAACTCGTTCATTATTTCCTCACAAAAAGTCGGTCACAGGGATTACCGTGTCAGAATAGCATGGACAATTGATAACAACATACCGTTTTCTGTATTTACACTCCTTTTTTTTTATTTTTCACTCACCATACTCTCTTGACGCGAAGCGTGATAACAAATCAATGCTCAGTTGTGATTGCTATACAATCTGACAGATGATGATCTCAGATATTACAGGGCTCATTAATATCCCACTACATGCAGTCAGAAGATTCTCTTTATAGTGACACCCGATATGCCCTCCCCCCCGCCCAGTTACCCATCAAGCAAGGTGAAATAAAAAAGCCACAAAGCAATTCCTCAGCAACGACGACTTAAAAAGCCATAATTTTTATCCATAAAAATCAAGAGCTTACAACACCAATCCATATATCTAAAGACAAATAAACAATCTGTTTTTTAACATAACCGATCTTACCCGGTTGTTAAATTACGCTAATTTGCGCGAGCATTACTTTGTGCAGATTGATCAACACCACTGATCACCGGTATAGCTACAGAGCCACTCAGCAGAGGTTCCGCAGGATAGAGTCTGAGCGCTTCCAGACGCATCGCATCGGCTGCCTCTTTGCGACCCAGAGCGTTAAGTGCTGTCACCATATTGGCGTATATATTAGCTCGTGGTGTATGAAGTACGAAGTCCTGCCCCCACTCCAGATAAGCTTCCAGTTCAGCCTTGTTGTTTGTCTGCAAACCGACCATCAGACGAACCGAGTTCACATCAAATTCAACTCGTGTCAGCCATGCCATAGGATTGATAATCTCCAGCAAGAGCGTCGGCTCCTTATAACCTCCCCGCTCGTATTTGGTGACGACCCAGGCAGTATGAAGGGCTGTCATCATAAATGGGACAACCAATAGAGGGATAGCTATTGCCATAAATCGGAGCAACAACCAGGGGCGATACTCAATGTCCAACCACGATGGGCTACCGCAACTCACGAAACGGGTTTCTTCAATCTCGGTGTCAACGACATAGATCAGCGTCAGCAACAACCACCACAACACGATTGCATGGTAAAGGGGATATTCCGTCTGAGTATGGAGCAATATCGGTGTCACCAGGGCAAGCAGTGCCATGGCATTTACCCAACGCACCTTCGTCAGGCACCACAATAATGCGCCCCCCATGATCACCATACCAACCATGGGAGCCACCCCTCCCTCAACAGCCCAATAAAGGAATTCGTTGTGGGGATGGTCAAGATTGTACTCAATCTGCACCATAGATGGATTCAGCGCCTTATCAGCCATGTAGTGATGGAGAAAAACAGATTCAAAACTGCCGTATCCCCAACCACTCCATGGTGCTTCGGCAATCAGCTTGGCTGCATAAGGCCAATAAATAGATCGCATACCACCAGATTGATAAATCTCCAACCCGCGCTTTGCTCCTGCCATCCAGTACTGTGATAGCAGGCCAAGGGCCACCGCAAAAATAACCAGCGCCAACATACTCCATAGCAATCGATGGCGATGGAGTTGCGGTATCAATAAAAACAGAGCTAGCAGACCGCCAAGTTGACCCACTCGGGATTGCAAAACAACCAGCAACAGTGTTGCTGATAGAATGACGCCATAGCGCAGAGCCATCAGCAAACGACCACCCTCTCGGCGTAATTCCAGCCAGATAGCAAGGGCAAGACCAGTTGCCATAAAGGTTGCCATCACGTTTGGCTGTTGAAAGATCCCGTAAGGACGATTGGTTTTAGTGTCGTAGCCAATCCAGTTACCGGGTGTCAACAGATAGAACTGTATCAGACCGAGCAAAGCCTCCATCGCGATCGCTATCAGGACGATATATAGCAAGCGATCTCGCTGCAACCGATTGAAGCGCCATTGATAGAGCCCGAATAAAAACAGCAGACCAGCAAAAAGCCCCAATAATCTGGGAATGGCATAATCCCTGAGTGCAAAACCTGGATAGAACATCGGCAGCAGTAGCAAGAGTGCCCCTATCCATAAGCCCGCTTGTAATGGAGAAAAGAGCAGACGCTGGCGTAACGTCACTTGCCACAATCCTAATCCAATAGCCAGCGAGGCAAACACCCATCCCCATGCGTTAAAGGGCAGATATAGCCCTGCTCCTCCCGGGTTGTGCATAAAAAAATGCACTCCAAGTAACCAGTATAATGAAGATAAAATCCAATACAAGCTGCTCATATATTATTTCCGTATACTCAACGAGCCCCAAACCCTGTCAGCATTGTTTTAATAGTTTTGATTACTATTAATAGATCAAGCCAAAGCGAAAAGTTTCTAATATAATAAAAATCATATTCTAATTTTATACGAGTACTATCTGTATCAGCTGAGTAGCCATGCATCACCTGAGCCCATCCACTTATACCAGGACGAACCATATGACGATACATATAGAATGGTAATTCAGACTCAAACCTCTCCACAAAAAAACGCTGTTCAGGCCGTGGACCAATCAAGCTCATATCCCCTTTAAGAACATTAAAGAATTGCGGGAGCTCATCAATTCTATATTTACGAATAAAATGACCAACACGAGTAATCCGTTTGTCAACCTCCTGAGCAAAATATGCATTGTCTGATGATGAACTGTCATGCATACTACGAAATTTATATATTACAAAATCTTTATTACCCAGCCCAACTCTCTTTTGCTTAAAGAAAACAGGGCCAGGGCTTTCCAGCTTTATTAATATTGCTGTTATAAGTAACACCGGCATAAAAAAGGGGAGTGCAATTATAACAACCAAAAGATCAGCTAGTCTTTTTAAAAAGAAATAAAACAACGAGGGAATAGCGGAACCCAAGTCATTTTCATATAATTGCTCAACGCTCACTCGGCCTGTTAATGATGCATATATAGTTTTGCTGTGATAGATTGGTATCCCTAACAAAACGAAATCAGTTAATAACCTTTGCCATTCACTCGTTAAATCAGATGAGTGAAAGTCAGCAACTACGGCATTACCACAAAACAGAGAAAAATCGGGTTTGTGAAGAATATTCCATTCAACAGCAGTCAAGGCACACAGTTTCTGATAATTACCAACCGGGATGATAGAATACTTAACCTTGCCAGATCGTGCCCCTAAGTAATAAATAAGCCAGCAAGATACTAAAACCAATATATACGAGCTTATAATTACTGGCCTACTATACTCAAGACGAAACAGCAGCAACACACCGAATAATATTCCATACACAGCGGTTACTGTTGGAATCATATAAGATAAAGCATTAACTCCAGGATAGCAAAGCACTCGACTCAGGAAAAAACCAGCAGTAATACATGTTATAAAGATTCCTAAAAGTGAATTTATTTTTACATCATCAAGGAAATTCCAAAAGTCCTCGCCCCAAAACAAAAATGCAGGTAATAATGTTGATACCAAGGATGTAAAAAAGAACATTATTGTATAATTAAACCGTACAAGGTCATACCAACGACCACCATATGGATAATAGCTATTATTTATCATGAAAAACTCATTCAGTTATCAACCACAGGGCTGAGCGCCATCGATATGCTGAGCCAATATGTCAAAATATATGCCAATGATTTTTTTCTCATCGAATCTGGCACTAACTAATTGCCTCCCAGCATTACCCATCAAGGTTCTTTGAGCTGTAGTCATTCGTATGAATGTCATCATCGCATCAGCCAATGATGAAACATTTCTAGCTTGACAGAGTAACCCGGTTTTCTCATGTAGCAGTACATCTCTACATCCAGGAACATCGGTAACAATAATTGGCTTTGCCATTGCAGCAGCTTCGATCATAGTTCTTGGCAATCCTTCGCGATAAGAAGGTAACACAATACAATCACTTTCCATTATGATAGGCCTAACATCATGTGTAGTACCGAGATATTCCAGCACACCGTCATTGATCCATTCATGCAACTGTGCATATCCGATCGCTCGTGGGTTATCAGCCTGAACATCGCCTAGCAATTTAAACTTTATGTTTGGATGACGAATATGAATCTGCTTTGCGGCTGCTACATATTCTCCAATCCCCTTATCCCATAACAACCGCGCAATGAGCAAAAAACTAACCGAGTCATCTTCAGCAAATTTTTCTGAAGGATAAAAAAAACTCAAATCAACGCCCTCGCCAGGCAGTAACAGAGTCTTTCTTTTATCTACCAACTGTCTTGATACAAATTCAAGGCGATCATCTTCATTTAAGAAAATGACTAGCTTAGGATATTTAAAAGCGAATTTATAAAGCAACCTTACTACTTTGGGCACCCAACCATCATTCATAAAGGCATATCCTAACCCAGTGGTTATAGCCAAGGCAGGTGTGCGACAAAGATGTGCAGCAAAAGAACCATATATATTTGGTTTTACCGTATAATGGATAATTAAATCCGCATTAATTTTTCTATATATTCTTACGAAATCAAATATTAATTTTAGTTCAACAATTGGATTGACTCCTTTAGGGGATAGTGCCAACGGTATAAATGAACACCCCAAATCACAGAGCGAAAAAACTGTATTATCAGGTGGAGCAACAATGGTTATGCGATATCCATGTTGTATAAGTGCAGATAATAATCCGCGGCGAAAATTCCACATTGACCACGCTGTATTGCTCACCATACAAAGATGTTTGCTCATGTGTAGTCCTGGTACAAATTTAACCAACGCAGACAGATAGTCTCTATTGAATAATGGCTAATAACCCGAATCCGAGCCTCCCTAGTCATCACCTCTCTCTCAAGCGGCGAAAGCATCATAGCCTGCTCAATCGCGGTAAATAGCTGCTGACTATTTTTAGAGGGGACAAGCAATCCAGCAGAGCCAACCACTTCCCTCACTCCACCACAATCGGTGGCAACCACTACCCGCTCAGTAGCCATAGCCTCAGCCACAACTAAACCAAACCCCTCCCAAGCTGATGACAACACAAATATATCTGCTGCACTCATCCAATCTTCAACATCATAGCGCAGCCCCAAGAAATGAACTCGCTCGCTAATCCCTTGTGCGCTAGCGATTGTGGTTAAGTATTCTTTTTCCTCACCCTCACCTATGATGACCAACTTAACATTATTGGATCTCGAAGATAACATCGCAAATGCAACAAGCAAATTTGTATAGTCCTTGGCAGCGGTCAGTCTGCCTACTGAAATTAACAATATGTTATTGTCATCAATCCCAAGCTGAGAGCGTAATTTATTTCTGACTGTGGCGTTAAAATAAAAACGCTCCGTATCAATACCATTATACATGACTTTCATTCGCCCGGCAGATACCGCACCTTGTTTAATAAAAGCCTCAACAGCTTCTTGGCTTACGTTTGTGTTAAGATCACATAACCTTTCGGTAAGCCGGTATGCCAATATCCGCCACCCTCTTCCCTCATTAACACTATGTGCAGAGCAGATAAGCTTCGGAAATGATACAAATAATCGTAATAACCGAGCAAAAATATTTGCATGCACCATATGGCTATGCACCACATCCGGTTTATATTGATTAAGTAACCTGATCGCCTGCCAGTATGCTTTGAAAACACTAAATGGAGTTTTCCTCATCTGCAGTGAAACGATGTTTGCTGCAGTCGAATGTGGGCGATTGCTAATTTCACCGGTCATCGAGATAATTAATATATGGTGGCCCAACCTAATAAATTGATCTGCCAAATCGCACACTTGTCGTTCAGCGCCCCCCATACCAAGGCCTGTGATTACCATCGCAATTTTCATGCTATCTCTTCAACCAACAGTAAAGAATGCACTGGAGACTTCTGACACATGCTTTGACCTTGCCGAACAATCGAGTATCTCGGATCACCTGGTCTCGATAAAACAAACCAAAACCACATGGATTACTTCTTAGATTTTTTTTAAAATTTGAGGTGTAGCCATCAGGAAGATATTCACACAAGTATATTACTTGGTCTACATAAAAAACTATCTTACCTATATCGGCAATTTTATTCCATATATATAACTCTGGTACAAACTTTTCGCCCGGGAACTGAGGAAAAGGAAACTCACGCATAACATTAGTGCGAAAAACATAAGCCAAGTCACCTTGTAATATATGCCCTGCCATGATGGGCTGCATTACCATTGACTTGCTCCATGCGGTGTCGGAGATACCAATTATATGACCAGATAATGTTGCTCTTCTAAAACACATCCCAACAAATTCCGAGCTAATATGATTCATAACATCATATAGCTTGGCAACAGCATCACCAGTTAATAAGTCATCACTATCCACAATGATAATCCAATCACCGGTCGCATGAACCACACCTTCATTTATAGCGCGATGCTTCCCTCCATTTTCTTTATAAAAATAATTGATTGGAAAGTCAGATTTAACTCTATAATCAAAAATAAGCTCGGCGGTACCATCAGTGCTACCGTCATCGATTACGAGCCATTCAAAGTCCCGCCTTGTCTGCTGACACAAACTGTCATACAACCTTGGTAAAACATATGCTCTGTTATAAGTTGGCGTCATTATTGTTATCATTGCACGACCTTACACACGCAACCTTTATATTGATGAATGAAGTATATCGACATCGTCGCAGCCATCATCAAAAAAGCATTAGTTATGTAAACGATGTAAATGTCACCGGAACGAAATACTTTTAGCAACAGCCAATAGTTGAATATGCTTATAATTAATAGAAAGAACCACTTGCACATTATCAAAAAATATTTTTTGTCACGGTATAATCGTTGCATTAAAACGCTATCCACAGCGAAAAAAGAAAGCGCAGGCAACATCATAATGGCTAAATCTGCTGCTAACTCATAATCTTTTCCAAAGATAAAATAGACAATTTCATGTAGCCATAACCAACCCATTAATTGCAAGATACATGCAACTAATAACAGCCCTAAACAAACCGTATGTATTTTTTTTACTCTGCGCCCATATAACATCATTGGGGCTATAGACTGCACAACTATACCAAGTACAAGTACGCCCTGCTCTAGCATTTGACTAGCCACACCATACATGGCTAGTTGTTCATACCCTAAGTAATGCTCGATGAAAAAGCGATCAATCCTCATATAAATCAGCATCAGCATTAATGGAACCCAGAGCGCCCCACCTCGACTTAACATTACCACTGCCACTTTTTTATGCCAGTCCCAGATGCCACCTCTAAAATAAATAACACAACTCAGTGACATAGCTAAAAACATTGCTTCTATTGCCCTGCTTGAATAGATGATGAAATAAGATGAAAGTAAAAAAGCGAGGCTTACCAAAAGCACCCTTAATAATAAAATTGCAAGACGAATCGCTACAACAACACCTATATTTGTGGTGGCTTGATAGTAGTTGGCTATTACTGAAAATGGTTCATTAAAAATGAGCGCCAGCGCCAATAGCATTAGCATTAATCTTACATCTTGATCTGCGACAATAAAATTTGCGTAGATTAATGTGACAAGCAAAGCAACCAAAGCGAAAAGTAGACGAAAAACAAATACTGAAGATAGTATCTTCCAACGCAAATGAGGATGCCGAACTAATGCCGGAACAACAACTTCCGAGCCGGCAATCAATGTAACTGATGACAATAAAATGACGGCATTAAGCGAATATAGCCATTTCCCATATAATGACACACCGAGTAGATGACTAATTACCCCCTCGCAAAAAAAAACCAACCCAATGGTCACCATTTTTTCAAATAATAGAATACTAACATTAGTAATAATTGCGGCATATTCTCGATAAAATGCCACAACCAGGCCTAATCGCATCCAAGTTGCCTCATTATAGAAACAGGTAACTCAATTTCTAGCCAGCAAAAAATTAACATTGTGTACTGGTAGCTTCACGATGTTCTCCGTTATTGTATGCTGCTGCTTCGCTAGCCACACCAGATCACAGATACCATCCGTCGGTTCGAATGCAGCAGGAGCATGCATCAGGATCTCGCGCACTTGCTGTTGATCAAAACGGTGACAAGCATCATCCAGCGAGGCCAGCAAGGGGCGCAGTCGGGACCAGGGCAGCCAGCTCTCTTGTGCCACCATGATCCTGGGGTGTTCGGTTCCTCTGGCATCATCACCAATCAGTAACTCTTCGTAGAGCTTTTCGCCCGGCCGCAACCCCGTCACCTCTATGGCGATATCACCATCGGGACGCTGCTCATCACGCAGTGTCAGGCCGCTGAGGCGTATCATGCGCTTCGCCAGTTCCATGATCCGTACCGGTTGCCCCATATCGAGCACAAAGACGTCGCCCCCCTCCCCCATGGCGCCGGCCTGGATCACCAACTGGGCAGCCTCAGGTATCGTCATGAAGTAACGGATGATATCGGGGTGAGTCAGGGTGATAGGCCCCCCCTTATCTATCTGCTGTCTGAATAACGGCACCACTGAGCCGGAAGATCCAAGAACATTGCCAAAGCGCACCATACAAAAACGGGTGCTGTGCTTCTCGCGGGTCAAGGCTTGCAAGATCAATTCGGCCAGACGCTTGCTGGCCCCCATGGTATTGGTTGGCCGCACGGCTTTATCGGTAGAGATCAGCACGAATGTTTCCACCCCTGCCTCAATGGCCGCCTGTGCCGCATAAAGAGTGCCGAATACGTTGTTACGTACTCCTTCAATGATATTGAACTCGACCAGCGGGACATGTTTGTAAGCCGCGGTATGGTAGACGGTCTGGATCCTGAAGCTCTGCATCACCGTTTTTAGACGATGCTGGCGCTGTACTGAACCCAGTAACGGCACCAGATCCGTTTCGATTTCTTCACGCTGACACTGCTCCCGCAGGTTCTTGTGCAGGACATAGAGGGCGTATTCGGATAGTTCGAACAGTACCAGAGTGGATGGACGGCACCGCAAGATTTGGCGACAGAGCTCAGAACCAATAGAGCCACCGGCACCTGTCACCATGACCGCTTTGCCCTTGATATTGGCTTCCATCAAGGTGGTCACAGGCTCTACCGGATCTCTGCCCAACAGATCGTCGATGGAGACCTCATTGAGCTGATCTATGCGGGCAGAGCCATTAACCAGATCAGCCATTCCCGGGATAGAGAGCACTTCGCAAGAGAGGGGCTCAAGTGCATTAATCACCTCCTGACGACGAGCCCTGGTGCTGCTCGGCATAGCCAGCAAGATCTTCTGCACCCCATGGTGGTCAATCAGAGTTGGCAGCTGAGCACTGTGATAAACGGTACAACCCTGGATCACGCATCCCTGTTTGGCGGGATCGTCATCAATAAAGGCGACGGGATAAAACTCATTACCTTGCAACAAGGCCATTTGCAGTTGTCGACCCGAAGAGCCCGCGCCATAGATCAACACCTGGGTACGAGCCAAACGGGTGGTATTAAGGAGCGCCCGGAAAAACAGCCGCACACCGCCAACCAGTAACACCAAAAAGGAGAGATAGATAACCGAGACCGTTCTCGGCAGAAAGATATCAAAGTAAAACGCAGAGAGAACAAAGAAACAGGTTGAAAGAAATGCCCCTAGCGAGATTGTCCATAGTACCCGAAAGCTGACATATCGCAGCACTGCGCGATAAAGCCCCAGCCTTACAAACAAACTGATGCTGACAATGATAATTGCGCCAAGCAGTGCCCAGTGATGCGGGCTATCGATTGGCCAGTTGTGTTCAAGCCGGATCCAGTACGCCCCCCAATAGGTCATGGTGATCAAGAGCATATCAACGGCGACAGAGATGACACGCTTGCTGGCTCGTGACAGGGAGCCCAGGCAAGTCAGTAGCCAGCTCCCACCGGGTAAAAGCTCATTTCTCATTCTGGTACTCCTGCATTCAGGTGATACGCAAGAAAAGCTAACGGCAAGTAGGCAATGACCAGACCGCTCACACCATCGAGCTGGCCCAATACAATCATGACAGCGATCGGCGCAAGCCAGAGGCTATTTATAAGAAGCACAGCCAAGGTCACGTTTCGATGGCTCTGCCAACGCCTCGCCAGATATTGATAGCCATGAGTACGATGCGCCTCGCTCAGACGACATTTCAGACGATAGCGATTCAGTAACGTCCAAGTCGCATCAACCACAAAGACTCCGAGCATGACGAGCCATGCCCACAGGAATTGAGGCGCAGAAGCGGCATCCAGCAGCATCAGGGAAGCCAGCATCAAGCCAAGAAATCCGCTGCCACCATCCCCCATAAAGATCATGGCGGGTGGAAAATTCCAGCACAAAAAGCCAGCCGCCGAAATCCCCAGTAGCAGGATCAAACTGGCAGACGACCACTCCCCCCCAACCAGATAGTGAAATAACGTCATGAACAGACAGACGACAACGGCTTCACCTGCCGCCAAGCCATCGATGCCATCCATAAAGTTGTAGAGATTGATAAACCAGATCACCCCCAGCCAGACCAGCAGGTAACCAAACCAGGCCAGGTCGAGCTGCCAACCAAAGAAGGTCAGCGCTGGCAAACCATTAACCGCAGAAACCACCAAAGCGGCCGCCATGCTCTGCACAATCAGGCGGGTTCGAGGCTTGAGAGAGATGTGGTCATCGATAAAACCAACCAATGCAATGCCCAGCGCCGCAGCCCATATCAATGCAAAGCTGCTCTGGGATATGCCGGCGGGCAGTGGGATTAGGGTAACAAACAACGGGGCTGCCAGCAGAAAGGTCGCCACGATAGCCATGCCACCGCCTCTCGGGGTAGGCACCTGATGCGAACTGCGATGATTGGGTTGGTCAAGCAAGCGGGTCTGGGCGTAGCGCCTGAGCAGGCCGGTCATGGTAATTGAAAGAAAAAGACAAAATATCGACAACAAAACAAATGCCAGCATCAAGACGACTCACTATGGATTGACGCCATCAGAGATAAGGTCTGAGAGAGCGAATAGGGTGCCGACCATTGTAATCGGCTCTGAGCCTTGCGGGTATTCATTTCCAGAGAGCCATAAATCCGTTGTAGCTTGGCATCAATCCCCAAACAGCGTCCAAGCCCTCTTATTACTCCTGGTGGGAGATAAAAGAGCCGACAGCTAACTCCTTCTGCTTCTGCAATCGCCGCCAACAACTGAGACGTCGACACTGCGACAGGATCTGCGACTAAAAAGACCTGGTTCACTGCGGCAGGGTGCTCCATCGCATGGGCAATGAAGTCACACAAATTAGGTAACGCCAACAGGCTACGCGCATTGGTCAAACGGGCAAAGGGTAGCGGGACCCCTTTGCGCACCCACGTCATCATGCTGGCAAAGTTAGCCTTCACCCCTTCCCCGTAAATAAGAGGAGGACGGATGATGGTTACAGCCATACCACACTCTTTCGCGAGTGCCATCAGCCCCTGTTCCGCCTCATACTTCGAGCGTCCATAGGGATCTTCTGGCGGACTTTGCACATTCTCATCAAATGGCTTGCCTGGCTCGGTCTGCTCGCCATTCACTTTGATCGAGCTGATAAAGATGAAGCGCTTCACCCCAGCCTCAGCCGCTTGTCGAGCAAGCGTTAGGGTGCCCTCTGTATTCACCGCTCGAAATGCTGCCAGGGGATCTGTCGCGGTATCCGACATCACGTGCACCCTGGCAGCACAGTGAACAACCACATCCACCTGTTGCAATTGGGCTGTCCAGTTGGCATCCGCAGTCAGAGAGGGAGCATGAAGATGGTAAGAAGCCAGCGGGTGACTTCGCACCGCTCCTTTAACATTCGCCCCCAGAGCCAGCAAGTGTTCACAGACCGCCTTGCCTACAAATCCGTTGGCACCTGTGACAAGAATTCTAGGTATGGACATACAGTTTGAGATAGGCATTTCAAGATGAATAATAATTTGAGATAACCTTTTCATATAACGTCATATATTTATCAATCATGACGTCGGCAGTAAAGTTATGTTCAAATCTAGCCTTTGCATTTTTCCCCATACGCTCAGCTTCATCTTGATCATCCCATAACTTTTTCATTGCAGATGAGAGAGCCTCACTATTTGCTGGCTCAACTGCCAAGCCGGTTTCACCATGCAGATTTATATATGTAGTGCCTGTACCAATTTCGCAAGTAATCATTGGCTTACCATACATTGATGCCTCTAACAAAGTCATACCAAACGCTTCAGAACGCAGATGAGATGGAAATACCACAGCGTAACATAACTCCAGTAAAATATTCTTTTCAGCGTCACTTACTGGACCAACAAACAACGTATTTTTTAATCCTAACTTATCCGCCTGAGACTTCAACTCCTTTTCACATGGGCCTTCACCAATTATTATCAAAGGATAATCAAGTCCACGCATAGCATCAAGGACAAATGACAACCCCTTATAATATCGTAAAAATCCGATAAAAAGAAAAAAACGCCCTTTTATTTTATCATTCCATTTATTCGATAACGATAGTTCTGCATAACTTGGAGATACCTTTTCCAGACCGAATGGTATCACCTCAACATCCTTTTTTAGGCTAGAGAGAACAGGGCTGGTCTTGACATAATTGGGTGAAGAAGCGACCACAGCATCAACTTTATTTAGAAAAGACATCATCAATGGCTTATAAAGTTGTAGCAGGTATTTTTGTTTGACAATGTCAGAATGGTAACTGACCACCGTCGGCTTTTTAGGATTAACCCAAAAATGAACAAGATCCATATAGGGCCAAGGAAAATGATAATGAATAATATCAGCTTTCTCAGCCAGTCGCCTGAATTCGACAATCGCAGACAATGAAAAACCAGTCGAAGCTATATAAAAATCTTCTTTTGCAGCATGCACACTATGATTAGCGATGTTAAAATTTCGACCAGCATTCTCAGCACTTAAACATAATACATCAACCTCATGCCCTCTTTTTACTGCACCTTCCGCAAGCTGATATATGACTTGTTGCACACCACCGTAAGCATCTGGATAATATGTTTTAAAAAAATGAAGAATTTTCATTATCTTCCAAGCCCTTATCTAAAAAATAGTTCTTTGTGTATTGATGAACATCTGGTGATGCAAGAAGGTCTACTATATCAAACCATTTATACTTTGAATGCTGAGCAACAGAGAATGAATTTATATCATGGTCTAGTTCTATTGAATACGCTAAAACAACATAGTGAGTTGGAGTCATAACGTCATAAAAAGAATCTTTATAAAAATGCTCGTAGACTCCAATAAATTTAGCTTTCGAACTCTGTAACGTCACACCAAGCTCATTCTCAGCAACTCTTTTAAAGGCATCTAATATAGCTTCTCCCTTTTTTATCCTGCCCCCCAAAACAAACCAATGATCGGCTGCAGGTCTATTTCTTCTGAGACCGAGAAGATATCGCCCTGAACTATCTGAAATCACCAGATCAATCGAGATTAAGGGGGTGCTTTTTATTGTTTTTAAAAAATCATCATCCGTAAGATGCATATCTCGCCCCAAGATGTTATTTATATTTCTTTGCTGGCACACCCACATAAATTCCGGGCTGATCTATAGTGTTTACAACACACGCACCGGCACCAACAGTAATCTCGTCGCGAACAGTAATATTGTTGATTATAGTCGCGCCAGCACCTATAAAACATAACTTCCCAATATTAACTGAACCTGCCACTGTACTGTTGACCGATACATGCGTAAATTCATCAACACAGACGTCATGTTCAATTATTGCACCTGAATTGATAATGCATCCCTCACCAATTTTAACTGAAGGACCAATGTGCCCATGATGACCGACGAATGTTCCTTTACCTATGATAGAGTTAATACCAATCGTGGCTGTGGCAGAAATCAAGGTGGCAACTTGCCACCCCATTTTCCCCAATATCTCTAACTGTAACTTTCTTTTATGATTATCACCTACTGCAGAAAAAAAAATCCACTCATCGGGAGAGATTACATCCCATGAAGGAAAGACTGGATAACCCAAAATACTCTCGCCAGGTTTTGCATTATCATCAATAAAGCATAACGTTGAAAATCCTAACGATAATGCTATATCAGCCACACTTCTTGCATGTCCACCACATCCTAAAATGGCCAACTTCTTTGAATCTACCACATTATTTCTCCAAGCAACTAATACGCTCAAGTATATCGATATGCTCATTTACAACATCAGACCATGTACGCATTGATAACTGATCGTATATCTGCAACTGTTTTCGTAGTAAGATGTCCTTATAGTGGAGTGCCCATTCTATTCTCTTAGCCATATCTCTCCAATCATATGGATCAAAAAATGTCATTTCCTGTAACTCAGGGTCAGTAAGAATTTCTTCAGTTACAGGAATACGAGCCATAACAACTGGTGTATTAACAGATAACGCCTCAGTAAATGTAAATGGACACCCACCTTCACTTAGACTTGGATTAACTGCCAAACTTGCCAATTTATAACAAGCTGCGAGCTCTTGCATTGTTAGTCCATGCAAAAATAAAATTTCGTGTTGCAGATTGTGACTAATAACAAATTCTTTTACTTCAGGCATAACACTAACACTGCCGGTAACGATCAGTTTGTGCTGAACGAATTTTTTTCGTAAAAGATACTCATACGCTTTGAATAAACTTATTATGTTTTTATTTGGCCTGATCTGGCTAGCATAAAAAACAAACTCTACATCTTTATTTTTAAATATTGAAACATAATTCTGCTCATTCGATTTGCGAATAGCGGACATGAGTAACGACTTGGCATAATGGGTAGTTGCCTCTTCATTATCTGGTAGACCAGTAATATTAATGAAGCTATCAACTTTATTAGCGGCGTGATGTACTACAGACACCTTGTCCATTGATACTTGATAGCCATCAATAAGTGTATTCCATTTTACCACTTCACTATAAGTTACAAAGTGATCCCCTGTTCTGATAGCCTCTTCTAACAATTTAAACGTCGATAGAGTTCTATCACCACCAATTTGAGAAAAGGCCACGGGAAACTCTCGTAAAACAACATCAGGTACACACATTAATCGAGGGGCATCGATCTTGTTAAACTCAGGCCAATAGGCTGTTGGACAATACCATGCAGATATATCATGCATACTATCGATTAATGCGCTTATACGCTTCCCTTCCACCAACTCCATGTTACGGTAGAGACGCAATACAAATCCATCATCTTTAGGCGAGTAAATCATTTTCATGAAACGGCCTATGTACTTGGAAAACCTGCCCAGCACAATTAATTTCAATCTACGAATAAAAAAGAACGCCAATAAAAAAGGAAACGAAAAAATAAAAAATAATGGGAAAATGATTAAAGCCAGCAGAAATAACAAACACCCTTCAATGCCTAAAAGGATCAGATCCAATTTTGTGTATGCATTTAACAAACGCTTTTCCACATAATGGAAAATATTTTCCTTCAAGCTAGCAACCAACTCCAGTAAAAACGATTTGAGTGTTTTTCTTTTTTGTCTTTTCGTTTTACGGTTAATGTACCAATGGTAAAGATCCAGTAAAAGTGGTCTTTTATCTGGCGAGCGAATCGAAAAACTGTCATGTGGTACATTCTCACTATCAAAAAGGTCATATAGATCTTTCGTAGACCAACTAGGACAAACCAAGGTAAACTTTACATCATCACGTGCTGCAGCACCTTTAAGAAAGGCAGCCAAGTAACGACCAAGTCCCTCCTTTCGTAAATCAACAGATGGGGCATAGCAAAGATAAATTCCAAATTTTCTCACAGACATTCGCGTATTACCCCCCAATAATGCTTAGCCAGATTTTGCACTCGTTGTTCTTTCAGTATATCTTTACTAGGCAAATTTTTTCGAAGATGCAAAGCTTGCTCTTCTATATATTTTAGCTGCCAAGCCATTTGCTCCGGCGAGTTTGCATCAGACCATGTTAAATTAAGTGAAAACTGTCTATCTATTTCACGCATTGCCGGATAATCAGAGGAGAGTGCAGGTATATTCAGATAGGCAGCCTCAATAACCGAAAAAGTACCATTATCAATGCGCGCAGGATGCCATATAAATGCTGCTTTTTTTAGTGCTTTTTTATATTCTAAATCGGATAACTCACCACATAATTTTATCTTACGTTTCAACGACTTACTATTATCAACAGTTCTCACAAACTCGCTCAAATATGAAAGTTTACTTTCCATTATACTCTGAGTATTAACTCCAGTAATAAAGCATGTAAGAGAACCGGCTAGCTGATTATAATAAATTTCTAATGCTTTGACAGCATTGAGATGATTCTTATGTGGACTGAGATTAGTTGTCCAAATGAAATAATCGCCAACATCTTTTTGCTGCTCATCTGAAAACGAAAAGTCAGGTGCCAACATAGGTAACCTAGCAATTCTGTCAGACTCAATACCAGCATATTGTTGCGCATCTCGGCAAGTAAACTCAGTAGTAACCAAGACTCGCTCAGCTTGTGTTGCTGCTTTCAAGTAGGGATGATCAGCACCTCCTTGCAAAATTGAAACATATCGCTGCAAATAATCGTATACCATCAATACTATCGGTCTTACTGGAAGCAGCGTTTTGTCCAGCCTGTCGGAAACGAAAACCCAAATATCACAATCATAGAAATTACTGATGCTGTCATTGGGCACCATATATGATTCATCTACGGCACACCAGCCATCATGACCAGCATACTGCATAGCACGTGTAGCATCATCTTTAGAAAGATGTTGCCAATAGAAGCTTCTCCTTTGAATTTTTGGATTTAAATCCCGCAATTCATTAGCATGCTCTAATTCATCAATTGTTGGATGCGCAAAAACGACCTCACATTCTTCATTAGCCTGTTGACTACCAAGTAATATGGCATCAGCTAAAAGCTTAGCGCCTCGCAGACTCCCCCCTCGATACTCAATCGGAACAATTACACCAATTCGCTTTTTTCTAGTGATATATGTAGGGCGAGCTTTCTGCTGAAGGCGATGCTCTTTTAATCCATCAACGACAAGGCTAAAGTTTCTTTTCCATATTGAAGCACAATACTCTGGCATCATTTGCTCAAGAAGCACATGCTGTGTTTTTCTAATATCATTGATTAACTGTTCATCGCCATTTAAAATTTTTCTAATCTTAGCCTTAGCCTCTGCAATTGTTTCACATCTGCCAGGTAAATCCCCGCCACCCATCAAATCCAGCATTCCCCCAGCCATATATATTAATGGCATACCAGCTTGTATAGCTTCAAAGGGATGATAATGTATATGATTTAGTTCAGTGGAATGATAAAACATAACGCTGCATTGTTGCATGTTATCAGAGTGCTCTTCTTTAGATACAAAGCCGAGTACTTTCTTATCATTAACAGCTATTGGCTGCGCACCACCAATGATATAATCAAACTCTTTAAAATCACGAACAAAGGATTCATAAATACTTTTAAAGTATGGAGATGTTCCTATTCTAGGACAGACAAATAGTATCGTCTTTCTTTTTCCAGTCCAATTATCAGGTTGATATTTACCTTTTAAACCAACAGGCAAATAGCATGAGCGCTTTGCTAAATATGGCATTTCTACATCGGAAATATGCTCATAGCCACAACCAAACCAGAATCTTTTCCCCATCGATTTAATCGTTGATACTACATTATCTCCACACTCACTTCTTAGTAAAGAAGAATAATTGTATCCCTTAGATAATCCAAATACACGAAGAATGACGGCACCATTAAAATTTTTAATGGTTGACTTAATTTGCTTTGGGAAGAAGCCAATTATCGCATAATCAAAATATTTATTGACAATATCCCAAGCGTTTTTACTGGGCGACTCATACCAATTTTGTTCATTTAAAATATCAAGTTCATGCCTAGGGATAGTCAATTTATCGTCAAAATCGAATGTAATACTTGCCGATAAATTTCCCTCATCATATGGAAACTTTTTTGGAAGATATATTTCTTCAATACCAAACTCTATTAGCTGAGGTATTTCAAAGTTTCTTAATGTTGAATGGTTAAGCAGCCACAACACTCGATTTTTCATGCTAAATCCAGATTATTGACTCGTTTATAGGCAATGATCGCATCATCAATGGGGCCATCAAAAATGTATTCACCATGATGAAATACAATCCCTCTTGAACAAATATTTTTCAATGCGCTGAAATCATGTGATGCTAAAACTAGTATTTCAGCATTCTCAATCAAACTCATTATTCTGCTTTTAGCCTTTGCCATAAACTGAGCATCACCAGCACCAATCACTTCATCTAGGAGCAAAATATCGCCACCAACTGCTGTGGATATAGCAAATGCTAGTCTTACCTGCATGCCTGCAGAGTAAGTTTTAATTGGATAATCAATAAACTCACCCAAACCAGCAAACTCAACGATCTCATTTTCTTTCTCTTTCATAAAAGTCGGAGAGAGGCCAAGCAGAAGACCACGATAGAGAATATTCTCTCGGCCTGTTGCATCAGGTTCAAAACCTAGACTCAAATCAAAAAGAGAACGAACTTGCCCTTCAACAATTAATTTACCACTAGATATAGGATAGAGACCTGCCACCGTTTTAAGAAATGTACTTTTTCCTGCACCATTATGCCCTAAGAGCCCGACCCTCTCTCCATTATTTATTTCTAGCGTAATATTTTTTAATGCATGAATATCAGAGACAGAACGCTCTGCTTTTCCTTTTTTAAAAGCAGCAGAGAAAAGAGACTTTAGTGACCGCTCTTTGTAAGCTACTGATGCATAATGAAGGTTAACATTCTCAAGTTTAATTTTATTCTTTTTCATAGGTAGAAGATCACTTTTTTCTCTGCATTTCGGCCAATCAGCCACGCAAGCAAAAATAGGAAAGCAGCAGTTATCAGACTAAATGTATAGTTCTCCAGACTCGGCCACTCACCTTTTAGTAGTGGTGCTCTTATAATTTGCAATACATGATACACAGGATTGTAATCGACTAGCCAATCCAATCCGCCAGAACGGAACATACGTTCTTCGAAATATACCGGAGAGATAAACCATATCGCTTGCATGACTAATCCCATCGCATGTGGTACATCTCTAAATCTAACCCCGATATAGGCTAGTAATGTTGATAATGGCCATGCAATAAGTGCCAATATTGGGAAAACAGTTAAGGTGGCTAGCCAGGTTATATTTATATTTTGTGGCAATACAACTATTGACCAAGCAAATAGAGCCAAACTGGCAAGTGCAAGTACTATAATGCTGCTCAAGACAGTTCGTAATGTATATATTGCTAATGGATGCTTGCATTGTTTAATGTAGGCATCTGCTTGCACAAACGCAAGTGAACCACCAATGGTATTGGCTACTACAAAATCCCAGACTATAATTCCTGACAAAATATAGGGTGCATACGTCACTATGTCCGTATTAAACATTTTACTAAAAACTATAGATATTAATAATGTCATACCTAAAGGTTGAATAAATGACCATAATACACCGAAAAAAGACCGCCGCCAACGAGAGCGTAGATCCGATAAAGCGAGATGCTGCCAAAAATATCTAGCATCCCAAATACCCCTAACATAATAAAGACTCATAGAACTCCCACCAACTTAAAATAACCCTTCACCAACGAAAGATGAAGGGTTATTTATTTAACATTACTTATTTAAATAAAAATCAGAAATTAAGTTGCAGATATAATCAACATCTTTTTCCAATAATTCAGGGTAGCTTGGTAGATTCATTCCTCTTGAGCTGATATTTTCAGCAACAGGAAATTTATGTTCCGTAAATACATGTGGCATCGTATTAGCTAAAGGAAACAATGGCCTTGTCTCAACATCATGACTCTTTAGAACAGTTCTGAGCAAGTCTCTATCTTGTGCATTCTCGACTAGGATCGAGCACATCCAAAATGAATGCCTGGTATTCTCAATCTCTTTGTGGAATGTTATCGGCAAATGGTTTAATCGACGCTGATACCAACTGGCAATCTCTCTTTTTTTTGCAATTATCTCGTCTGCTTGCTCTAATTGTGCCAGGCCAATCGCAGCACATATATTTGTCATGCGATAATTAAATGCCAACGCATCATGCCAATACTCTTTAACCTTCGAAACACCTTGGCTCTTCAAGTGGCATGCCAAGTCATGGACATTTTTATCCTTTGAAACAACCATGCCACCTTCGCCGGTAGTTATTGTCTTATTTCCAAAGAAACTGAATGTTGCCACATCACCAAATGTACCAACATGCTTATTCTTATAAAGAGTACCGAACGCCTCCGCACAGTCTTCTATCAAAAACAAGTCATGTTTCTTACAAACATCGACTAACGCATCCATATCACATGGTAAACCATAAAGATGCACAGCCATGACAGCCTTGGTCTTTGTTGTGATTTTTGCTATTACATCATTGACATCGATGTTCCATGTATCTGGTAGCGAGTCAACATAGACTGCTTTTGCACCGGTCTGAATGATTGTATTCACTGAGGCAATATATGTGAATGAAGGAACAATAACCTCATCACCAGGACCAATACCTAAAGCAGCCAACGCCAAATGAAGTGCTACAGTACCATTACTCACTGTTGTACAATTTTCTGCACCAATATACTTTGAAAATGCAGATTCAAATCTGTTAATAAACTCACCTTTTGAAGAGATCCATGTTGAATCAAGGCATTCATTAACATATTTTTTTTCATTACCAGATAATCTTGGTTGATATACTGGAATCATAGTCACTCCACACTGACATTAACATCAAAGCCATGAGATTTCAGCAAGGCATGCTGGCGAGCTTGCTGCAAATCATATGCAACCATCTCACTTACCATTTCTGCGAGTGTCGTTTCCGGCTCCCAACCCAGCTTATTTTTTGCATTAGATGGGTCACCAAGAAGAGTCTCTACCTCGGCCGGTCTGAAATAACGTGGATCAACACATACGATAATATCATCGACCTTCAATGCCGGTGCCTTATCTCCATAAATCGCCGAAACGACAGCTTTTTCCTCGACGCCGCTTCCAACAAAGTTCAATTCAATACCTAACTCAGCAGCGGCCATTTTTATAAATTCACGGACACTATATTGCACTCCAGTTGCAATGACAAAGTCCTCTGGCTGCTCTTGTTGCAACATCATCCATTGCATCTTGACATAGTCTCTTGCATGTCCCCAATCACGCAATGAGTCCATGTTTCCCATATACAGGCACTTTTCGAGGCCTTGAGCAATATTTGACAAACCTCGAGTAATTTTTCTAGTGACAAATGTTTCTCCACGACGGGGTGACTCATGATTAAACAAAATACCATTACAAGCATACATACCATATGCCTCACGATAATTCACCGTAATCCAGTACGCATACATTTTTGCAACAGCATAAGGGCTGCGCGGATAAAAAGGTGTTGTCTCTCGCTGCGGAATTTCTTGCACGAGGCCGTATAGTTCGGATGTCGATGCCTGATAAAAACGAGTTTTTTTTGTCAGTCCCAAGAAACGAATAGCTTCCAATAAGCGTAAAGTACCTATCGCATCAACATCCGCAGTATATTCTGGGGAATCAAAACTAACAGCGACATGAGATTGAGCACCAAGATTATAAACTTCATCTGGTTGAACTTCGGCTATAATTCTCGTTAGATTTGATGAATCCGTTAAGTCACCATAATGTAGTTTAAAATCAACGTTCTCTTCATGAGGGTCTTTATAAATGTGGTCTACACGTTGTGTATTAAACTGAGATGCACGGCGCTTAATACCATGGACTTCATACCCCTTCTCTAATAGAAACTCAGCCAGATATGAACCATCCTGACCAGTCACCCCAGTAATTAACGCTACTTTCTTGGACATTTTCAGTACTCTCCTTATAAGTTGTTGATCATTTTATGTAATGAATTCAAACCAGACGTTAACTTGCTTATATCGTTTTTGCTTTCAACATTAAGCCTTAGTAATGGTTCTGTGTTTGAAATGCGAACATTAAATCGCCAATCATTCATTTCAATACTAAGACCATCTACATATTCTACCTTGACAGCAAGTGGCGCATAGACCTCTTCCAGCTTCTTTATTATCTCAAGAGCATTATCAACTCTATAATTTATCTCACCACTGCATGGATAGGCTTTAACACGTTCAGCAACTAAACTAGACAATGTGGATTTTTTTAGTGATAGCAAGTTAATTACTAGTAACCAAGGAATCATACCGCTATCACAGTAGCCAAAGTCACGGAAATAGTGATGGGCACTCATTTCACCACCATATATTGCATTCTCACTGCGCATCCGTTCTTTAATAAATGCGTGACCAGTTTTGCTTTGTACTGGTGTACCACCAGACTTTTCAACGATATCAATAGTATTCCATGTCAAGCGCGGATCATGAATGATTTTCTCATGAGGATTATCTACTAAAAATGCCTCTGCTAATAATCCAACAATATAGTATCCTTCGATGAAATCACCATTTTCATCAAACAGAAAACAGCGATCAAAATCACCATCCCAAGCAATACCCATATCAGCATGATAGAACTTTACCGCTTCCGATGTAGCACTTCTATTTTCAGGAAGCAATGGGTTAGGAATACCATTGGGAAAGTTACCATCTTCCTCATGATGAATTTTTATAAACTCAACAGGAACATTGAGGGTATTGAAACGTCGCTCGATAACATCAAGCACATGCCCTGCCGCCCCGTTACCGGCATTCACAACTAGCTTGAGTGGACGTAATTGATGCGGCTTTATATACGTCAGCAAATGATCGACATAAGCATCTAGTATCGATTTTTTAATCAATGTTCCTTGCCGGGAGGATGCAATGAAGTCACCCTTTTCAGCCAATGCTCGAATATCATTCAAACCACTATCACCACTAATTGGACAAGCATCACGACCAACCAGTTTCATGCCATTGTAATCCATAGGATTATGACTGGCCGTCACTTCTATAGCACCATCAATGTCTAACGTAAATGCTGCAAAATAGGTTTCTTCAGTCCCCGTAGTCCCTAAGTCGATGACATCACAACCGGCATCAAGAATCCCTCTTGCAAGTGCTTGCTTTAGGCTTTCGCTCGTGAGCCTAACATCGCCTCCAACAGCAATTGTCGTTGCATTTAGATACTGTGCAGTTGCACGGCCAATACGGTATGCAATCTCAGTGTTCAGCTCATCACCCAGTTTGCCGCGAATATCGTAAGCTTTAAAACAGGTAAGATTCATGATGCCCCCTAAATTAAATTCCTTTTCAATAATCAATGATGTCATCTTCACCTAAATATTCACCCGTTTGCACCTCTAGCATAACTAAATCGATGAGACCTGGATTTTTTAATTGGTGACGATGCCCAGCAGGAATATATGTAGATTGGTTAGCAGTTAGCAAGGCAATTTGATCTTCATAGAAAACCTCTGCAACACCAGATAATACCACCCAGTGTTCATTTCTATGATGATGCATTTGCATCGTTAAGCTAGCCCCAGGTTTAACTTCAAGTCTTTTTATTTTAAAACGCTCTCCCACCTCAAGTAACGTATAACGTCCCCATGGACAATAGACTGTACGATGTATTTTATATGCATCATTATTTATCGTCTTAAGGTGATTATAAATTAATTTTACATCCTGACTACTTTCTTTGTGAGCGACCAATAGAGCATCAGCAGTATCAACAATTACTAGGTTTTCTACACCTACAGCACCAATAACCCGATCCTCGCTCGAAATATAACAATTTGAGGTAGCATGTAAAATTGCATGCCCCTGAACGGTGTTTCCATCGTCATCAGCTTGATGTAGTTCACTTATTGCAGCCCAAGACCCAATATCACTCCAGCCTATGTCACATGGAACTACTGAAACATTTCCTGATTTTTCCATCACGGCATAATCTATCGAGATGTCTGGAACATGGATAAATGTGTCAGGGTCCAGATCAATATGCTTGACCTTTTTACTTTGAACCGAATCGGACTTGTCAAGGCAAGCTTTTGTTGCTATCAATACTTCCGGACAATGCAAGTCCATCTCTGCAATCATTGTACTTGCTTTAAAGCAAAACATACCTGAATTCCAGAAGAAGCGACCGCTTTCAACGTACTCAATTGCCTTATCCAATGTTGGCTTTTCAACAAAGCGCAAAACCTCTGTACCAAGAGCTTCAATGTAACCATAACCTGTTTCAGGTATTGTGGGTTTAATACCAAATGTGACTAACCGTCCTGCTTTTGCTAATTCAATAGCGCAGGAAACAGCATCATCGAATGCAACTTGCTCTGTGATCAAGTGATCAGCAGCTAAGACCAACAAGACCGCATCATCGCCATATGTATCGCGAGCATAAATTGCTGCAGATGCTACTGCTGCTGCAGTGTTACGGCCATAAGGTTCAAGAATAAATGAAGTCTGAATTTCATTACTATTAACTTCTTTAAATGAATCTAGTGTTTTGAAATAAAGGTCTCGATTAGTAATAGTTAATACTTCACTGACATCTGATAATTTTGCTCCACGTAAAAATGCTTTTTGTAAAAAACTTTGATTATCCGATAGTTTAATGAATGGCTTGGGATGTTGTTCACGTGAAACAGGCCATAATCTTGAACCGCTTCCACCACACATAATAGCAGGAATTAAGACAGTCATAGATACACCATAATGTATTTAATGTGTTGATATGATTTTCAGAAATGTTTAGCTGCCATAAATGGCTTTGCATTTTTATCTTTAAGAGATAATATAGGGAGCATATCACTCTCCCACTCTATTCCTAGTTGCTGGTCATTCCAACATATTGTATGTTCAAAATCAGGTCTATAATAATTGGTTGCTTTATATAAAACTTCTGCTGTTTCTGTTCTAGTTATAAAACCATGGGCGAACCCTTTCGGAATCCACAATTGCCGCTTATTCTCAGCTGATAGATGAACACCGACCCATTTGCCAAAGGTCGGCGAATTTTCACGAATATCCACTGCTACATCAAATACTTCTCCCACAACACATCGCACCAGCTTTCCCTGGGCGTGTGGTGATGATTGATAATGCAGTCCACGCAACACGTTTTTCGAGGATTTAGAATGATTATCTTGAACAAAAGTAACAGGGTATCCTACTGCTTCTTCGAACAGTTTATGGTTGAAACTCTCAAAGAAAAAGCCACGCTCATCACCAAATATTTTTGGCTCAAAAATAAGTACATCAGGTATCGTGGTCTCGATTACATTCATCTTCATATCCATATTTTATTTAGTTTATTTTGCAGGAACGGGTGCATACCCTTAACTCCAACTCATACTTTCGAAACCATCTTTAACAGGTATTGTCCATAAGCATTTTTCGCAAGTGGTGTCGCCAACGTTTTTACTTGCTCTGCATCAATGAATTTCTTGCGATAGGCGATCTCTTCAGGACAAGCGACTTTCAACCCCTGACGGGTCTCGATGGTCTGAATAAAGTTGCTCGCTTCAATCATGCTCTCGTGGGTACCGGTATCAAGCCAAGCATAACCACGGCCCATCATGGCCACCGACAGATTACCTTGTTCCAGGTAGATACGGTTTACATCGGTTATCTCCAGCTCGCCACGGGGCGACGGCGTCAGACTCTTGGCGATCTTGACCACGCTGTTGTCGTAGAAATAGAGGCCGGTTACCGCATAGTTGCTCTTGGGCTCCAGTGGCTTCTCCTCCAGAGAGATCGCGGTGCCCTCTTTATCAAATTCAACCACCCCATAACGCTCGGGATCATGCACATGGTAGGCAAAGACGGTAGCACCGCTCTCTTTGGCCACTGCCGCCTCCAACTGTTTCTGCAAGTCGTGGCCGTAGAAGATGTTGTCCCCCAACACCAGTGCACAGGGGTCTGAACCGATAAACTCTGCACCCAGAATAAAGGCTTGTGCCAACCCGTCCGGGCTTGGTTGAACCTTGTATTGCAAACTCAGGCCCCACTGACTGCCATCACCTAGCAATTGCTCAAAACGGGGGGTATCTTGCGGCGTGCTGATGATCAAAATATCGCGAATTCCCGCCAGCATCAGGGTGCTGAGAGGATAGTAGATCATCGGCTTGTCATAGATAGGCAACAGCTGCTTGCTCACTGCCATGGTTACCGGATAGAGACGGGTGCCTGAGCCGCCGGCCAGAATAATGCCTTTACGTTTGGTCATGATGCTTGTTTCTTATATAGAGGAAGCATGGCTTTAGGCCACCTTTCCGTTTTATCCCTGCCAGCCAGGGAGGCCGTCACTACATCCCTAGCCAGTAATTTACTTGCCAAGGATCTCGGTCAACATCCGCTCCACACCGACTGTCCACTCCGGCAGCACCAGATCGAAGGTGCGCTGGAATTTGCCGGTATCCAGGCGGGAGTTATGGGGGCGTTTGGCCGGGGTAGGGAAGGCGCTGGTCGGCACCGCATTGAGTTGTGTCACCGCCAGTTCAACGCCAGCCTCTCTGGCTTTGGCAAACACCAGCTGGGCGTAGTCAAACCAGGTGGTGGTACCGGAGGCAATCAGATGGTACAGCCCGGCGACCTCGGGTTTGCGCTGCGCCACGCGGAGAGCATGGGCGGTGCAATCGGCCAGCAACTCGGCGCCGGTCGGAGCGCCAAACTGGTCATTGATCACTGACATCTCGCTACGCTCTTTGCCAAAGCGCAGCATGGTCTTGGCAAAATTGGCTCCGCGGGCGGCGTAAACCCAGCTGGTGCGGAAGATCAGGTGACGGGAACAAAGTGCGGCCCCTTGCTCACCCGCAAGCTTGGTTTCGCCATAGACGTTGAGCGGGGCGGTTGCATCGGTTTCCACCCAGGGGCGCTCACCGCTGCCATCAAATACATAGTCGGTGGAGTAATGCACCAACCAGGCACCCAATGCTTCCGCTTCTTTGGCTATCGCTGCCACGCTGGTCGCGTTGAGCAGCTCGGCAAATTCACGCTCGCTCTCCGCCTTGTCGACTGCGGTGTGGGCCGCAGCGTTGACAATCACATCCGGCTTGACCAGACGTACAGTGTCGGCCACCCCTGCCGGGTTGCTGAAATCGCCGCAATAGTCGGTGGAGTCAAAATCAACGGCAGTGATGCGCCCCAGCGGCGCCAGTGCGCGTTGCAGCTCCCAGCCTACCTGGCCGTTTTTGCCAAACAGCAGAATATGCATCAGGCACGCACCCCATCATTCTGTGCAATCGAGGAATAGTGTTGCTCAATCCAGGACTGGTAGGCACCGCTCTTGACGTTGCTGACCCACTGCTGGTTATCCAGATACCACTGCACAGTTTTGCGAATACCGGATTCAAAGGTCTCTTGCGGTTGCCAATCCAGCTCTGCGCTCATCTTGGTCGCATCGATGGCATAGCGGCGATCGTGGCCAGGGCGATCCGCCACATAGGTGATTTGCTCACGATAAGAGCCCACCTTCGGCACCATCTCGTCCAGCAGATCGCAGATGGTGTGTACCACCTCCAGATTCTGCTTCTCGTTATGACCGCCGATGTTGTAGGTCTCACCGACCACGCCTGTGGTCGCTACCTTGTAGAGCGCACGCGCGTGATCTTCCACGTAGAGCCAGTCACGGACCTGGTCGCCCTTGCCATAGACCGGTAACGGCTTGCCATCCAGCGCGTTAAGAATGACCAACGGGATTAGCTTCTCGGGGAAGTGGTACGGGCCGTAGTTGTTGGAGCAGTTGGTGACGATGGTGGGCAGGCCGTAGGTGCGGCGCCAGGCACGCACCAGATGGTCACTGGAAGCCTTGGAGGCAGAATAGGGGCTGCTGGGGGCGTAGGGGGTGGTTTCGGTAAAGAGCGGCAATGGCTCACCGGCAGCCACTTCATCCGGATGGGGCAGATCCCCATATACCTCGTCAGTGGAGATATGGTGGAAACGGAAGGCCGCCTTGCGCTGATCATGAAGACCATTCCAGTAAGCGCGAGCCGCTTCCAGCAACATATAGGTGCCGACGATATTGGTCTCGATAAAGTCAGCCGGGCCGGTAATGGAGCGATCGACATGGCTTTCAGCCGCCAGATGCATCACGGCATCCGGCTGGTGCAGGGCAAACACCCGATCCAGCTCGGCACGGTTGCAGATATCCACCTGCTCAAACGCATAACGATCGCTGGTCGATACATTGGCCAAGGATTCCAGATTACCGGCATAGGTGAGTTTATCGAGATTGATAACGGAATCTTGGGTATCACGGATGATATGGCGCACCACGGCAGAGCCGATAAAGCCGGCACCACCGGTCACGAGGATTTTCATAAATATGTATCTCTTGCGAGGCGTTGATATGACATCAGAGAGAGGCTGGCTATCCACTGATGCGTTATTGAAACACCCAATAGACTGCAATTTAACCAGCGCAAACAGCAGCAAAACAATAAATGAACATTATTTGTGCAAATTGCTGAATAATCTCAAGGCTACCGCCCTTGGGTTACAGCCCCCAGTTTGCTGCTTTTAACCAAATTAGGTCTGCTGTTGGTCATCATGTCCTCCAGCATTTTGCTGTCTTGATGGTGTGTAGCACAGCTTTATGGCCCAAGACCAAGAAAGAGCGGACACTACCTATCCAACCCTATAAGACGCAGATTCTATCTTGTTTCCAGCCGAGCTGCACAGCAGAAACTGACTTGCCCCTCACCTCTGAAAAGGAGTCGATAGAAAACCACCTCACGGCGACATAATTTCTCGAAAAGAAGCAGTATTAACTTAATAATTACGCTTAAGTTACCGTTTTTACGGAAAAAAATAGAGCGACTTTCCAAGTCGCTCTATTTATTACTCAGTCATACCTGATGTATTTGTCTTATTGTGATCTGCCACCCAGAACTTCAGGGGTTACTTTGCTCAGTCACCTTTTGACTCAACTGCTGCAACCATGCGCGCCTCTTTACTCTTGTGGCTAGTGAAGTAACGCATCACCAGCACGAAGAAGAGCGGGACGAAGAAGATGGCCAGCACGGTGGCGCTGATCATCCCCCCCATCACGCCGGTACCGATGGCGTTACGGCTGCTGGCGCCCGCGCCGGAGCTGATCACCAGCGGCAGCACCCCGAGGATAAAGGCAAGCGAGGTCATCAGGATCGGACGCAGACGCAGACGTGCAGCCTCCACCACCGCCTCACCCAAGCCCATCCCCTTGTCGTAGAGCTCTTTGGCAAATTCCACGATCAAAATCGCGTTTTTCGCCGACAAGCCTATGGTGGTGAGCAGACCGACCTGGAAGTAGACGTCGTTCTCCAGCCCGCGCAGGGTGGCAGCCACAATGGCCCCCAGTACCCCGAGCGGCACCACCAGCATCACCGAGAACGGAATGCTCCAGCTCTCGTAGAGGGCCGCCAGACAGAGGAACACCACCAACAAGGAGATGGCGTAGAGCGCAGGCGCCTGTGAACCGGCCTGCCGCTCCTGGAAGGAGAGCCCGGTCCACTCGATGCCCACCCCTTCCGGCAGCTGTTTCACCATCTGTTCGATGGCGGCCATCGCATCACCGGTACTCTTGCCGGGCGCCGCCTCACCGACGATCTCCATCGCCGGCACGCCGTTGTAACGCTCCAGACGCGGCGAGCCGAAGCTCCACTCGGTACTGGCAAAAGCGGAGAAGGGCACCATCTGACCGGCACTGTTGCGCACATGCCAGAGTTTCAGATCTTCCGGGTTCATCCGGAAGGGGGCATCCGCCTGCATATAGACCTTCTTGATCCGGCCACGGTCAACGAAGTCATTGACGTAGGACGAGCCCCAAGCGGTGGCCAGGGTGTTGTTGATATCCGCGATGGAGAGCCCCTGCGCCAGCGCCTTCTCGTAATCGATCTTGATATCGAGCTGCGGCGTATCTTCCATCCCGTTCGGACGCACTCGCACCAGGGTGGGATCCTGCGCCGCCATGCCGAGCAGCTGGTTACGCGCCGCCATCAGCTTGTCGTGACCGATACCGCCGCGATCCTGCAGGAAGAAGTCAAAACCGGTCGCCGTACCCAGCTCCGGGATCGGAGGTAGGTTAAAGGCGAACACCTGCGCCTCCTTGATGCTGAACAGATAGCCCATGGCACGACCGATAATGGCATTGGCGCTGCGATCCGGGCTCTTGCGCTCGCTCCAGTCCTTGAGCTTGATAAAGGCCATACCCGCGTTCTGGCCACTACCGGCGAAACTGAAGCCGGATACGGTCAATACGGAGTCAACGTTATCCTTCTCGTTTTTCAGGAAGTAGTCGCGCATGTCCGCCAGCACAACCTCGGTGCGCTGCTTGGTCGCGCCCACCGGCAGTTGCACCATGGACATGATGACCCCCTGATCCTCTTCCGGCAGGAAGGAGGTAGGCATCCGCAGAAAGAGCACTGCTAGTACCGCCAGCATGGCGCCGTAGATCAGGCTGTAGCGCACGCCCTGCTTGATCACCTTGCGCACACCGCTCTGATAGCGGTTGGTACCGGCATCAAAGGCGCGGTTGAACCAGCCAAAGAAGCCGCGCTTGGCACCAAACTCGCCATGTTTCATCGGCTTGAGCAGGGTGGCACAGAGGGCCGGTGTCAGGATCAACGCCACCAGCACCGACAGCACCATGGCCGAGACGATGGTCAATGAGAACTGGCGATAGATGGCACCGGTCGAGCCGCCGAAGAAGGCCATCGGCACGAACACGGCGGAGAGCACCAGGGCGATCCCCACCAGCGCGCCGGTGATCTGGGTCATCGACTTGCGGGTCGCTTCCAGCGGGGAGAGATCCTCCTCGCTCATCAGCCGCTCCACGTTCTCTACCACCACGATGGCGTCATCCACCAGCAGGCCGATGGCCAGCACCATACCGAACATGGTGAGGGTGTTGATGGAGAAACCGAACGCCGCCATCACCCCGAAGGTACCGAGCAGCACCACAGGCACCGCGATGGTCGGGATCAGGGTGGCGCGGAAGTTCTGCAGGAACAGATACATGACGCAGAACACCAGGAAGATCGCCTCGATCAGGGTCTGCACCACCTCCTCGATGGAGATCTTCACAAACGGCGTAGTGTCGTAGGGGTAGACGATCTCCATGTTGGCCGGGAAGTAATCCGACAACTCATTGAGCTTGGCACGCACCTTCTCGGCGGTATCCAGCGCATTGGCGCCGGTCGCCAGCTTGATGGCAACCGCGGCGGTAGACTGGCCGTTGTAGAGCGCATCGGCATCATAGCTTTCGCCTGCCAGCTCGACCCGGGCCACATCTTTCAGCCGTACCTTGGAGCCATCCTGATTCACCCGCAGCAGGATGTCGTTGAACTGCTCCACGGTAGAGAGACGGGTCTGCCCCATGATGGTGGCGGTGAACTGCTGATCTTCCACCGACGGGGTACCACCCAGCTTGCCGAACGCTACCTGGGCGTTCTGCGCCTTGATGGCCGCCTGCACATCCCCCGGGGTCATCTGCACCCGGTTGAGTTTGTTGGGATCGAGCCACACCCGCATCGAGTACTGGCTGCCGAACAAGGTGATATCCCCTACCCCGTCCAGACGACTCAGAGGCTCCTTGATGTTGGAGACCACATAGTCCGCCAGATCGTCATTGTTCATCGAGCCATCGCTGGAGATGAAGGCCGCGACCATCAGGAAGCTGCTGGAGGTCTTCTGTACCCGGATCCCCTGCTGCTGAACTTCTTGCGGCAGCAGCGACATCGCTTGCTGCAGCTTGTTCTGCACCTGCACCTGGGCAATATCGGGATCGGTCCCCGGCTGGAAGGTGAGGGTCACCGACACCCGCCCCGCGGAGTCAGACTGAGAGGACATGTAGAGCAGGTGATCCAGCCCGGTCATATTCTGTTCGATGATCTGGGTCACCGAGTCTTCCACCGTTTTGGCGGATGCGCCCGGATAGCTGGCAGAAATACCGACAGCGGGCGGCGCAATGCTCGGATACTGGGCGACCGGCAGTTTGATGATGGCCAGGCTGCCCGCCAGCATGATCACCAGTGCGATCACCCAGGCAAAAATGGGTCTGTCTATAAAAAATCGAGCCATGAAGCGACTACTCCATCCTACTTGTTGGCCGGGGGGTTGGACGCAGCTTGAGTAGACGGTGCATCAGCACCCTGCTCGGCGGGATTGACCACGGCGCCCGGTCGTACTTTCTGCAAGCCAGCCACGATCACCCGCTCGCCGGAGGTGAGCCCTGACTCCACCACCCAGTTGCTGCCGACGACCCGGCTCAGCTGCACGTTGCGCAGCTCCACCTTGTTGTCAGCGGTTACCACCATCACGGTGGCGCCACCATTGGGGGTGCGAGTCACCGCAGTTTGCGGCACCAGCAGCCCTTGCGCCCGCTCACCCTCTTGCAGGGTGGCGCGCATAAACATGCCGGGCAGCAGCAGTTGGTGAGGGTTGGGCACAATCACCCGCAGGGTCACCATGCCGGAGGTCTCATCCACGGTCACATCGGAGAACTGCAGCGAGCCCTCTTCGCCATAGGTACTGCCATCTTCCAGCTGGAAGGTCACCTTGGCTCCCTTCTGCTCGTCCTGGGTCAGCTTACCCTCGGCGACCAGTCGCTTGAGGCGCAGCAGATCGGCAGTGGACTGACGCACATCCACATACATGGGATCGAGCTGCTGAATGGCGGTCAGGCTGTCAGCCTGCTGGGCAGTCACCAGCGCCCCCTCGGTCACCGCGGATTTACCGATGCGGCCGCTGATGGGGGCTGTGATGCGGGTGTAACCGAGATTGATCTCGGCAGTACGCAAAGCCGCCTTACTCGCCATGATCTCCGCCTTGGCCTGCTTCCAGCTGGCGTCGGCATCGTCATAGTCCTGACGGCTGATGGATTTGACCTTGAGCAGCTCCTGATAGCGCTGCGCCTTGAGGCGGGCACTCTGCTCGTTGGCCTCGGCCTTGGCCAGATTGGCCTTGGCGCTGGCAACCGCCGCCTGATAGACAGCCGGGTCGATCTGATAGAGCAGATCGCCCGCCTTCACATCGCTTCCCTCGGTAAAGAGGCGCTTGAGGATGATGCCGCTCACCTGCGGACGCACTTCGGCCACCCGCAACGGGGCGCTGCGGCCGGTCAACTCGGTGGTCAACATCAGCGGACCGCTCTGCAGGGTCACCACATTGACCGCCGCGGGGGGCATGCCGCCCTGTCCCTGGGGTGCGCCCCCCTTGTCACCACAACCTGCCAGCAAGCCTGTAGCCAGCAAGGCAAGACCAACTGAACGAGCAAGAATATGTTTATGCATGAAACACCTGAGCCTTTGCCTGTCAATGAACAATCAGGGCCGCATGGGCCCTGTTGGTAAATAGTCGAAAGATGAGGCAATATACATACATTCATAAATGTATGTAAGTGACTTTTTACTTGCATGAGGCACAAATTTCGATGGCCAGACGAACCAAAGAAGAGGCGCAGCAAACCCGCTGCCACATCATGAGCACGGCGCTGGATCTGTTCTGCTCCCAGGGCCTGGCCAAGACCAGCCTGACTGACATCGCCAAGGCGGCAGACCTGACCCGCGGTGCCATCTATTGGCACTTCAAGAACAAGGATGAACTCTTCATTTCGCTCTGGCAGGAGCTCTGCAGCCCCCTCGCCCACCAGCTCGATGCCTGCCTCAACCCAGATGAGCCGGATCCGCTGGGGCAACTGCGCCTCTTCTTCGAAGGGGTACTCCACAGCTTCATTCACAATCCGGCCCAGCGGCAGATGTTCACCATACTGTTCAATCTCGAATCGCTGGAGGGGGAGGCAATCTCACTGCGCGAACATATCCGCAGCGAGTCAGCCAACTTTTTCCGGGACCTGGAGACCACCCTGGCCAATGCGGTACGGCGGGGCCAACTGCCCGCCAACCTCAACCTGCAGCGCGCAGCCACCCTGCTCCACTGCACCCTGGATGGTTACATCATCAACTGGCTCCACTTTCCGGAGCGGATCGACCTGCAGAGCGAATCAGCCTTCCTGATAGAGAGCATGTTTACCATGCTGGCCCACCCCCACGTACCTGCCTGCGGCCGCTAACAGGCTCCGGCAACTCCCACATATCCCCGCAAACCGGAGCCTGACAGCCCGCTTTGGCAGTCAGGTCCCGATTTGTTACCCTGTGCGCCCCCTGCTTGAGGTAACCCCTGTGCCACACTCTGACGCCATCCCCGCTTCCCGGCCCTTCAACGACCAGCATGCCCGCGCTCGGGCTGCCTTTGTGGCGAGCCTCAAACCCGGCGCTCACCTGCTCAATGGTCAGTGCGGTATGGGGGAGGATCTCTGCTGGCTGCGTGCGGAAGGATATGTGGTCACCGCCTGTGAAGTGTTACTGGCCGACGCCAAAGTTGCCTCGCAGCAATCCGGGCAAGCAGTGCGAGTCTGCTCGCTGGCGAAGATGCACTCGGTGCTCCCTTACGATGGCATCTGGCTGAGCCGCCCGCTTGATAGCGACGTGGCCACCCTTGTTCCCCAGTTGCAACAGCTGGCGACCCTGCTCAAAGCGGGTGCTCCGCTCTGCTTCCCCCTGCCGCCAAGCGGCAAGATAAGTCACGCTCAGCTACAGCAACTGGTCACCACATCCGGGATAGCACTGCAACTGGCGCCGATGGAAGCCGCCTCGACCAACACGCCATCATGCACAGGTCAACACGCCAGCCAGTACGTCATGATGCTGCGTGGCGATCATCAGGCCACCTAACGGGCTAATTCATCACGGATTTTCCAGTTCAACGCCAAGCCGGCTGCTAGTCGGCGATCTTGGCTATCGACAATATTTAACTCGGCATTAACGCATAAAAGGCAGACATAACACGGCTTACGTGTTAAAAAGTTCGATTAATATCGAACTTTAATAACAAAACAGACAATACAACCAACTCCGGATTTCCTTATGAAACTTGTCCTGAAACTCATTGCTGGCATCCTTGCCGGTCTCTTGCTCGGTCTCTACGCCCCTGAGTGGGTGGCGCGCGTGCTGTTTACGGCCAAGACAGTGATAGGTCAGCTGATCACCTTCACCATTCCGCTCATCATTCTGTTCTTCATCATGAGCGGCATCGCCAGCCTGCCGAAAAACTCCGGCAAGCTGCTGGGCAAAACCGTGGCCCTCTCCTACTGCTCTACCATTCTGGCGGGGCTGTTCGCCTTTACCGTGGCGAGCCACCTGATCCCGCAGTTCACCACCGCCGCCGAGCCCACCACGGCCACGGCCATCAAGCTCGCTTCCTACGTCAATCTCGAGATCCCGCCGCTGTTTGGCGTGATGTCGGCACTGGCTGCCGCCTTCGTGTTCGGCATCGGCATCAGCGCCACCCAGGCCACCGATCTGCGCCGGGTCGCCGATCAGGGTCGTGACATCATCGACCGCCTGCTGGCCAAGGTGATCATTCCGCTGCTGCCGTTCTATATCGCGGGCGTCTTTGTCGAAATGACGGTAGAAGGCACCGTATTCGCTACACTGAAGACCTTCGGCGTGGTGCTGGTGATGGCGATCCTGATGCACTGGATCTGGCTCTCCGTACTGTTCGTTGGTACCGGTCTGGCCCTTGGCCGCTCACCGGCCCAGCTCATCAAGAACATGCTGCCCGCCTACTTCACCGCGCTGGGGACCATGTCGAGCGCCGCCACTATTCCGGTCGCCCTGCAATCGAGCAAGAACAACGGCGTGAGCGACGGTATCGCCAACTTCACCGTACCGCTGTGCGCCACCATTCACCTCTGTGGCTCCACCATTACCCTGGTCACCTGTGCCACCGCGGTGATGTTCCTCTCCGAGCATCTGGCCATTCCGGGCATCGAGACCATGCTCCCCTTCATCATGATGCTGGGGGTGATCATGATCGCCGCTCCAGGCGCCCCGGGTGGTGGCGTGATGTCGGCGCTGGGCCTGCTCACCTCCATGCTCGGTTTCGGTGAAGCCTCCATCGCCCTGATGATCGCCCTCTATCTGGCGCAAGACAGCTTCGGCACCGCCTGCAACGTCACCGGTGACGGCGTGATTGCCCTGTGGGCGGATCGCTTCGCCAACGGTAGCGAGAGCCCAGCTCCAGTGGCCGAGGCCGAACAGGCATAAGCTCGCCGGGATAGCCCGACCATCCTCTGCAAAACCGCAGGCCCGAACCATGTTCGGGCCTGCGTCGTTTCTTCCCCCTTCACTGCTTTTGTACGTATTCCGCCTCCCCCTCTTTACCCCCCTCTGCCGTGAACAGCACTGGCGCTACCCTCTGCATCAGACAAAATTATTGGCATATGCTACATATGAGCGTATAAATGGCTTATGCCAATTAGGAGCCACCATGCCAAGACCCAAGATTGCCCGCCAGATCTGTGGCCGCCCCGCCAACAGCTGCTTCAAACCCAACGGCCGCCCCATGCATCAGCTGGAACAGGTCACGCTGGCCCCTGACGAGTTCGAGGCACTGCGCCTCGTCGACCTTCAAGGAATGCAACAGCAGGAGGCCGCCCTGGTGATGGGGGTTTCCCGCCAGACCCTGGCCAATATCCTGAAAAAAGGGCGCTACAAGGTGGTGGAGTGTCTGAGTCTGGGCAAGGCATTGATGATGCAACCCGCCGAGCCCGACCACCCAACCAGTGGAGAAGAGCCGACATGAATGCTGTCACAACCATGACCACCACCCTCTGCAACAGCGCCCTGATGCTGAGTCAGGGGTTGCTGGCTGGCCACTTTACCCGTGCCGAGCAGCTGCAAATTCTTAACCCCGAAGGGAACGTTATCGCCACCCTGCCCAATCCGGCCGCCGCCGAAGGCTGCCACGGCAAGCAAGCGCTGCTCGACGCCCTCGCCCATCATCAGGTGGGTCAGGTGGTGGTGCGCAATATCGGCGAGCGAATGCTGGGGCGCCTGCTGGCGGTCAATATCCGGGTGCTGCAGTGTCGCTCTGCCCGCCTGCCGCTGCCCGCGCTGCTAGCCCCCACCAATTTGCAACCTCTTACCGAGGCAAGTCAGGGCCGTCCGTCTCGTCGTCATCAGAGCAAGGCGACTATCCATGCCATCCAGCCCGTCGGCGCAGGCCACCCCCATTGTCACGGTGGTTGCAACAGTGGCTCCGATCACTGTTGCGCCAGTAGTGGCAATCAGGCAGAGAGCTCACGACAAGGCCATACTTGTTGCCACGGCAGTGAAGGCGCCAACCAGCAGGGCGGTTGCTGCCATCATCACTGATGCCATCGCCGTGCATGTCATCACCATCAGGGAGAAGAGATCATGTCCATCTAGTTGTTGAGCCTGCTCGCCTCGTTCGTACTGATCCTGGCCATGGGCACCATCATCTGGTGGCGCCAATACCAGCTTGCCCAGAAGCGGGAAGATAAAGAGGTGCGCCCCTGTGGCTGCTCCAGCGCCTGCGCGGATCACCTCTACCAGATCAGCGAGCCGACGCCCAAAAAGTAACCTGATCGCAAACGCCATAGCCGCAGTTACAAGGTCGACAAAATAAGTGCGCATGGAATAGAAAGGCGCATAAAAGAGAGGGGGCACCTGCTGGTGCCCCCTCTCTATTTATTCCTCGTCATGCTTGATCCGCCGTATTGCCCCTTAAGCTCATCACACACGCTCAACCCGGCTCTGCGCCACTGGCCGCCACACCGGATGAACTGGCGGGATCCTGATACTGCTGATAGATGGCATAAAACTCGGCCTTGTTGTGCAGGGCCGCAGCGACACAGGCGGGATCAAACTGGCTGCCGGCATGCTCCTCCAGATAGGCAAACGCCGTCTCGAACGGCCAGGCCTGCTTGTAGGGGCGCTCGCTGGTCAGGGCATCAAAAACATCAGCCACCGTCACGATACGCGCCGCCAGCGGGATCGCCTCCCCCGCCAGGCCCAGCGGATAACCGGTGCCATCAAAACGCTCATGATGGCCTGCGATGATGTTGGTCAGCATATCGGTGTGGTGAATGCCATCGAGGCCAAACTCATTGATCATCAGGCTGATCATCTCTCGCCCCTTGCTGGTGTGAACCTTCATGATCTCGAACTCTTCCGGGGTCAGCTTGCCCGGCTTGAGTAAAATGGCATCCGGCACCGCGATCTTGCCGATGTCGTGCAGCTCGGAGAAGAGGTAGACAAACTCCACCTCCTCGTCGCTCAGCCCGCAAGTCGGGGCCAGCGTCTTGGCGATCAGTCGGGAGTAGGCCGACATCCGATGCAGATGGTTGGCGGTCTCCTCATCCCGATAGCGACTGAACTCACGTGCCGTGGTCAGCGCGCCGCCGAGGGTCTGAATAGAGAAGAACTCCACCGCAATGATGGCGGACAACATCTGGGCATAGGCCGACAGCTCGCTTTGGATCGACTCATCGAAATAGCCCGGCTCCATGGCATCGCAAAACAGAAAACCAAACAGCTTGCTGTTGAACAACAGCGGCTCGGTATAGCTGGAGGCATAGCCCGCCTCCAGCAGCTTGCGGCTGTGTTCCGACGCGGAACCACGCAGGGCATCGAGATTGCCAAGCACCCGGGGGTGCTTGTGCTCCGCCAGATAGCGCAAGGATGGAACATCGCTCAGCTTCACCTCATACTGCACCAGCGGCGAGGGCCCCTCGGTGCTGTGGGCGAAGGTCTTGAGCTGATCGGTATGGGGATCGTAAATCGCAATGGCCACCCGACTCAGCTTGTCAAAACGCTCGCGCAGCGTAGCGTGCAGATTCTGCATTCTTTCGCCAAATGAACTTTCCATTGCCTTCTCCACCGGATCACCATGATGGGAGTATAGGGGTACCCGTGACAGGGTTCCCAGCCACAGACCGCGAAATTGACTAATAAGTCAGCAATGCATATTACCAGTCACAAACCTGTGCAGCAGGGACTGCGCGCCAGTCAGGGCTCCACCATCAGCCGCTATTCGCACGGCCCAATCCTGCCCACTCGGAGATATTGTTCAGTTCTGCCATGCTGGCTGTATAGTTTTTGGTTAACCATTCCGGTAAAATCCGCGCCCTTAAAGAAGAGCCACCTAAGAGTGATTGAGCGATGTCCAACACAAAACAGGCCCCCAAAGTAGGATTCGTCTCCTTGGGTTGCCCCAAAAACCTGGTCGATTCAGAACGCATCCTGACCCAGCTGCGTACCGAAGGGTACGATGTGGTGCCCAGCTATGACGATGCCGAGCTGGTCGTCGTCAACACCTGCGGCTTTATCGACAGCGCGGTGCAAGAGTCGCTGGAAGCGATCGGCGAAGCGCTGGCCGAGAACGGCAAGGTGATCGTCACCGGCTGCCTCGGCGCCAAAGAGAACCAGATCCGCGAGATCCACCCCAAGGTGCTCGAGATCACCGGCCCCCACGCCTATGAAGAGGTGCTGGGTCACGTCCACAAATATGTGGAGAAGCCGCAGCACAACCCCTTCACCAGTCTGGTTCCGGCCCACGGCGTCAAGCTGACCCCGCGCCACTACGCCTATCTGAAGATTTCCGAAGGCTGCAACCACCGCTGCACCTTCTGCATCATCCCCTCCATGCGCGGGGATTTGGTGAGCCGCCCCATCGGCGACGTGCTGGCCGAAGCCAAGCGTCTGAAAGAGGCCGGCGTGAAGGAGCTGCTGGTGATCTCCCAGGACACCTCCGCCTACGGCGTCGATGTGAAGCACCGCACCGGTTTCTACGACGGCATGCCGGTCAAGACCAGCATGGTCGCCCTGTGCGAAGAGTTGGCCAAGCTCGATATCTGGGTACGTCTGCACTACGTCTACCCCTACCCGCACGTGGATGACGTCATCCCGCTGATGCGTGATGGCAAGATCCTGCCCTACCTCGACATCCCGCTGCAGCACGCCAGCCCGCGCATCCTCAAACTGATGAAGCGCCCGGGTTCGGTCGAGCGCACCCTGGAGCGGATCCAGAAGTGGCGCGAGATCTGCCCGCAGATCACCCTGCGCTCCACCTTTATCGTCGGCTTCCCGGGCGAGACCGAGGAAGATTTCCAGATGCTGCTGGACTTTATCGACAAGGCGGAGCTGGATCGGGTCGGTTGCTTCAAATACAGCCCGGTCGAAGGGGCGCTGGCCAACGAGCTGCCGGATCCGGTACCGGAAGCGATTCAGGAAGAGCGCTTCCAGCGCTTTATGGAGCTGCAACAGCAGGTCTCCATCCGCAAGCTGGCCCGCAAAGTGGGTCAGAAGATGACCGTTATCATCGACGAAGTGGATGAAGAGGGTGCCACTGGCCGCTCCTTCGCCGATGCGCCGGAGATCGACGGTCTGGTCTACCTCAACGGCGAAACCGGCCTCAAGCCGGGCGATATGGTCAAGGTGCGGATCGATGAATCCGACGAATATGACCTGTGGGCCAGCCTGATTAGCTAACCCTTGCTGACCACCGCTCAATGAAAAAGCGCCTTCGGGCGCTTTTTTATGCTTCCAGATTGCACTTCTACACCAGTAAGCCCCACTTTGCGGTACAAAACTGGCATATCCGTATGCAAGGGTGTGTAATAGTCGTTTCTGTTTGGCGACGACTCGAAATCCCATGCAACTCAAACCCCTTCTCAAGGGACGCTTTCAGCCCCACTGGCAGGCCAGTCATGATCTTATCGTGCAGGTAGTGCAATCCTGCATCACGGAGCAGCATCTGATCCCCGAGGGGGAGCCCCTGATGCGTCAGGGGGAGCTATTGCGTGATCTGGTGCTGGTACCGGGCGGCCGCATCGCCATGGGCCACACCGCCATGAATGGCCGCCGCTTTCAGCTCGGCACCCTGGAGTGCGACAACCAGCTGTTTGGCGAGATGGAGTTCTTCACCGGCTACCGCTGCCAGCTCGACATCATCGCCGAGGAGCCGCTGGAAGTGGCCCGCATCGACGGCGAGCAGCTGGAGCAGGCGCTGGTCGCCCACCCCAAGGTGGCGCTCTTCTTTGCCACCGCCATTGCCATCGACTATCAGGACACGGTGGATATCTTCACCTGCCGCATGCTCTACCCCATCAGCTACAACATCGCCCTCGACCTCTATCACAGCCACTGCCACCACAACCCGGTGAGCGGCTTTCGCAAGGGGTATCAGGAGGCGGAACGCTTCGGCACGACCGACCGGGTCTACCGGCGGGCGGTGAAAGAGCTGATGGAGAAGGGACTGGTGGAGCGCGGCGAAGAGGGATTGCAGATCCGCGATCTGGCGGGGCTCAAGGCCTTTCTGGAGCAGCCATAAGTCGCAGGCCTCAGTTGCCGACTGAGCAGCAACAAGCGGAACAGCAACAAAAAAGAGGGGCGGTTTATACCGCCCCTCTTGCTGTTTACTCCCCCGCTCAGGCGAGACAGGGCTGAGGCCGGGCCATGCGCAGCGAGGCTACCAGCATGGCGAGGATCACGCCGTAGATAAGCGGGATGGCGTACATCACCGCCTGCAGGCCGATCACCTGCTCGAACAGGGCGCTGATGGCCGGGCTGAACATGGCCCCCGCGCTGCCGCTGATGAGAATATAGGAGACGTTCTTGCTCGATGCCTGGCGCACAAACGACACCCCGTAGGCGATAAAGGCGTTGTAGAGCGCGGCGCAGACAAAGCCGTAACCGTAGGTGAGGTATGGCAGCTGGCTCAGGTTGTCGGTGGTGACGATAAGCGCCGTCATCCCCATCGCCAGAGTGATGATCACCAACAGGAAGGTGCGGATCGCAATGCGGGTCACGATGGCGGTCGACACCAGCGCGCCGAGCAGGGCCGCCGTCCAGTACTGGGTGATGATGTTGCCCGCCTCCTCGAAGGGGATGCCGAACTTGTTCTTCACGAACATGGGCGCCCAAGTGAGGAAGGTGTAGAGCGCCAGCATGCCCAGAAAAAGCCCCAGCCCACCGCTGATGATGCCAAGGTTCCACTCCGAGTGCTCGTTGCCGGCGCTCTCGCCGCCCGCCTCACAGCTGCGGAAGTTGGTCAGCACCGCCACCAGCATGGTCGCCAGTGCCACCACGCCCACCGCCAGATAGCTCCAGCTCCACGCCATGGCGTGAGTGAGCGTATAGGTGGTGACAAGCGGGAAGACCACCCCGGCCACGTTGAAGGTGGCATCCTGCACCACCAGCATGGTGCTCTGCATCCGCGCCTGCCAGACGCTCACCACTAGAGTCCCCGCAATGCAGAGTCCCACCCCACCGCACAGGCCAATCACCGTCATGGCCGCCATCACCACATAGAGCGAGCCGGTCAGATGAAGCGAAGCCGCCGCCAGCGCGATCAGGCCGTAGCAGAGCAGCGTCATCCGCTTGAGGCCCACCTTCTCGATGAGGAAGAAGGCGGCAATGGTGCCCGCCAGCGCCCCGCCGTTGAGCAGGGAGAAGATGGAGGCCACCTGATTGACGTCGGCGCCGAACTTGGCGGCGATGGGGTCGATCAGCATGCCGAACTGGGTCGCAAAACCGGCCATCACGAAGTTGGCCAGGAAGCTGATGGCAGTGAGGGAGAGCTTATTGTTCATATTGGATCTCTCTTGGGGTCAGGGTGCGTGCAGGGTTGGGCGGGCCGCGGCGCTTACAGCGCGGTGTGCAGCGCCAGCTCGATCATCTGGTTGAAGGAGAGTTGCCGCTCCTCGGCAGTGGTCTCTTCACCGGTCAGGCAGTGGTCGGAGACGGTCAGGATGGCGAGCGCCTCGATCTCCTGCTGATGGGCCAGCCCGTAGAGACCGGCCACCTCCATGTCGATGCCGAGCACGCCGAACTTCTCCAGCGCCGGAATGAGGTTTTCATCCGGATCGTAATAGAGGTCGCCGGTGAAGATATTGCCCACCTTGACCGGAATGGCCTTCTCCTGCGCCTGGGTGTACGCCTTGTGCAGCAGGGCAAAGTCGGCCGAGGTCGCCATCTGGTAACCGGCGCTGCGCTTGGCATTGGTCGGGGAATCTGTGCCCGCCGCCTGCGCCAGAATGACGTCGCGCATCTGCACGTGGCGCTGGGTCGCTCCCAGACTGCCGATGCGGATGATCCGCTTGACCCCGAAGTCGTTCACCAGCTCGTGGGCGTAGAGCACCATGGAGGGGATCCCCATGCCGTGGCCCATCACCGAGATACGCTGGCCGTTGTAATAGCCGGTGTAGCCCAGCATATTGCGCACATTGGTCACCTCGCGTGCATTGGTCAGAAAGGTCTCGGCGATATAGCGGGCCCGCAGCGGGTCCCCCGGCATAATGACGGTCTCGGCGAAATCGCCCGGGTTGGCATTGATATGAGCGGTCATGGTTGTTGTGCTCCAGTTTGACTCGTTTTATTGTTTTGATGTGGCCATCCTAGCCGCCACCCCACCTCCCCTTGCAGGACAAAAGTCCTGTTGCCCCGATCGAGATCCCAGTTCCGGCAACTTGTTGTCGCTACATCGCATACCGCATGCTTTTCGACGTTGCTTGCCAAGGCTTGCCCATCACAGCCACCCGCCATTCCCGACCTACCGGCATAAAAAAGCGGGAGGGTAACGGCCCTCCCGCTCGATAGACCCTGCAACTGACGCTGCGGGCCGATGGCATTGTTCACTCTGCCGGTTGACACGCAATGCCAGCCATGGGCTGGCTAGCTCAAATCATGCAGTGCCTTGCCAAGGGGCTGCGTGAGGCGCAGATCCGAAAAACGCACCGCCAACCCCTGTCGCTCGGGGGTGCAGCACATCACTCCGATAAAGCAGCGCTCGCCTGGCGGGAACGGAGCGAGCCGCAGCAGTGGCCACACCTCGCCATCGGTGGAGTATTGCAGACGCAGACAATCGGCCAGCCGGGTCAGGCGCAGCCAGAAACGGCGCGGATTGCCGCTGAAAATACCGGTGGCCCAGTCAGATCGCAGATTGGTGAGCACGCTGCCGATCATCGGCTGGGCATCGTTGTACTCTATCCCCGCTTTGAGCCAGTGCGCCTCGTCTTGCAGCAACATCAGCCCTGCCTGATCGTAGAGGGTGGTGAACTCCCCTTCGACACAGACCTGAAAGGTAAATTCACCCTCGACCTCACAGCCATAGAGATGCCCACTGTGGCGCTCGAAACCATACCAGGTGCTGCGCCAAAAATCGGTCTGTTTGTCCGTTACCACCAGCAAGCCGTCGCTTGTTTTGTGCCATTCGGCCGGTTCATTGAGCCAGCACCATTCAAGCCCTTCCCTCATCCTCTTTTGCTCCTGTTCTCGCCATGTTTCCCGTTGTCACCGGCCCATAACACTCGGGCGCGCTCATATTATCGCTGGCCATTCGGCCACGAGCCCCAGCTGCGAGCGGCCAACCAAAGGGACGCCATTGTGTCGCCATCATGACTGGCGAGCAAGCCGTTGGGGCCAACCTTGCAACCGATAGGCGATCGGGCAAGTAAAGGGGGCCCCTATTGCACGACGATAAGACATCTCGATATGGGCTCGAGTCGACTAACAGGTGGTCGATAGAGGGGACGCTTCAAGCCCGCCAACATCAGATGGCATATCAGGCATCACACGAAACGAAAAAGCCCAAGCAATTTAATTGCTTGGGCTTGGTATGTGGCGGAGAGACAGGGATTCGAACCCTGGGTGGCATTGCTGCCACAATTGATTTCGAGTCAATCCCGTTCGGCCACTCCGGCATCTCTCCGTGGGATGAGATTTTTACCCGAGCTGGACCGAGGATGCAATAAAAATTTCTTAGATATCAAATGGCTGAATCAGCTATCTGGGAGCAGGCTCACAATGCTTCACGCACGGCCTGCGTTGCGAGGCCACTCTTGTATGGCTCTGTATCCACCCGCTCGCACACCCGGCCATTATCCACGTCGTGATATTCCCCCATTGCCATGAGTCGCCTCTTTTTCCTGCTTGGCGCTCAAGTTTATGGGTGATGCCGATTTTGGCAGGTTTCCTATGTATCCCCAAATCATTGCGGGTGCGCGGCAAGCTGGTAATCATAGGCTGATTGAGGAACAATCGCGCCATTCTGGCGGCTGTGTTGATGATGTTCCGCCCCGATTGAACTGATGGATCTTCTTATGCGATTGCCAAAACTCATGCCCCTCTCCATAACGCCCGCCCTTTCCCTGCTGCTGGCAGCCATCCTGCTCTGTGCCACACCGGCAGAGGCCAAACGCTACCCGCTGCCACCTGCAGGGAGTCGCCTCATCGGTGAGCTGGAGGATTACATCATCCAGCAGAATGAACATCTGGAGCTGGTTGGCAAAAATACACAAATTGGATTTTTGGCGTTGCTTGAAGCAAATCCGGGTGTAGACCCCTATTTACCCAAGCCGGGCACCCGCTTGACGCTGCCCACCCAGATGCTGCTGCCTGATGTGCCTCGCGAGGGGATCGTCATCAATCTGCCCGAACTGCGCCTCTACTACTTCCCCAAAGGGAAGAGCGAGGTCATCGTGCTGCCCATCGGGATTGGCGATATCGGCCGCGAAACACCCGAGATGACCACCACCGTCATCGAGAAGAATCCCAACCCGACCTGGGTACCCGGCCCCATGGTGCGCAAATCCTGGCTGGAGCAAAAAGGGATCACCCTGCCCGCCGTGGTGCCCCCCGGCCCGGAGAATCCCCTCGGCAAGTTCGCCATGCGCCTTGGCTATGGCAAGCGCGACTACCTGATCCACGGCACCAACAAGGATTTTGGCGTTGGCCTGCGGGTAAGTGCAGGCTGCATCCGGCTGCGACCTGACGATATTGAGGCCCTGTTCAAGATTGTGCCGATCGGCACGCCGGTGCGGGTCATCAATCAACCGGTCAAGGTCGCCATCGAACCGGATGGTAGGCGCTGGCTGGAGGTGCACTCCCCGCTCTCCCGCACCGAAGAGGAGCTTGAAAATGGCGCCCCGCTGGTGCTATCTCCGGCCATAGAGAGCTTTATCAGTGCACCTGACGTGATGCAGGATGAGGTGACGGCGGCGCTGGAGAGCAAAAATGGCCTGCCCCGCCCCATCAGCAGCCAACTTGTCAGTGGTTAAGTCACCAGCGCCCGAGTCGCACCGGAGTCACCTTACCTCATGAAATTCCTGCCCCTCCTGCTCCTGTTGGTCTGTCACTCCTTGTGGGCCAAGGACATTCTCTGGATGAACAATGGCGATCGTCTGACCGGCAACATCGAGGAGGTGACCGAACAGTCGGTGCGCATCGCCCTTCCCTACAGCGGCGCAGTCACCGTCCAGCGAGAGGCCATCAAACGCTGGCGTATCGATAAAGAGGACAAACCCAAGGCGACGGCAAAGGGTGGGCTCAAGCTGTTCGAGGATGACCAGGATGAACGCAACGCCTGGCTCTGGACCGGCAGCGGCGATCTCAATGTCAAACTCAAACAGAATGACAAGCAGACCAACAACGTCAACCTCAAGTGGAAAAGCGAGCTGGCCAATCTGGACTGGCGTTACAGCTTCTCCGGTGAATATACCTATGAGACCGCTGACAACGTCACCGACAGCCATGATTATCAGCTCAACCCTACGCTGGACTACTTCTTCAACCAGCAGTGGTTCTTGCGTACCTCACTCGATGCCGAATATGACATGCTGGATAAAGATCGCTATCTCTACATGGACTATGGCTCGGGGCCTGGCTATCGCTTTTGGAACGACAAGCGCCGCCGACTGGAGCTGATGGCCCAAGGGGGGCTAAGTCGGCTCTACTTCCGTGAAGATAGCAAGATCACCGGCGTTTTTCTGGGTGAACGGGTCATAGACTACCCCTTCGCTGGCCTGAACTGGGATTATCGCCAACCTTTCTCCCTCTGGCAGGAGAAAATGGAACTGTTCAGCCAGGGGCGCTATCTGAAATATCTGGCACAACCCTCCCCCTATGTCACCCGTAATCAGGACCTGAAAGGCAGCATAGGGTTGCGCTACTACTTCAATGACCATCTGCGCCTCTCCTGGTCGAGTGAGCTGAATTGGGAAGATGCTGACATCCTTGTCGACACAGGCAGCCCGGAACCCCGCGAGAGCGAATTAAGACACCTGCTCAGCCTTGGCGTCAGTTTCTAGCCCCGGATCCCCAACACGCAAAGAGGAGCCAATTCGGCTCCTCTTTGCTTTAGGCAGACAGGCTCGCTAGATCAGCCCCCAGGCGGCAATCTGGTAGATCCATACCATCGCCAGCAGGGTGCCGACCAACCCCATGATGACGCCGATGCGCACCATCTGGTGACTCTCCACCAGACCGGTGGCGTGGGCCAGCGCATTGGGCGGGGTACTGATGGGCAGCGACATCCCGAGCGAAACCGAAATGGTGACCGCCAGGATCAAGGTGTGGCTGCCGCCCCACTCGGCCAGCTCCGGCATGCTGACCGCCAGTGCCGCCACCAGTGGCAGCAACAGATTGGCGGTTGCGGTGTTGGACATGAAGTTGGCCATCACCACTGCCAGCAGACAGGCACCAATCAGCACCGCCAGCGTGGAGTATTCGTGGAACGGAATGTGGGTGATGAGCCGCTCGGCCAACCCGGAGTCCTCCAGCGCCAGCCCCAGCGCGATACCACCCGAGACCAGCCAGAGCACATCGAGGGAGATCTTGTGCAGATCGTCCTTGGTGATGATGCCGGTGGTCAGGAACACTGCCACCGGGATCATGGCGACCACGTAGGAGCTCATGCCGTGCAGATCCCCCAGCAGCCAGAGTACTATGGTGGTGATAAAGGTGAGGTAGACCACCCAGGCGCGGGGGGTCTGCATAAAGCGCCCCTCAATCTTGAGATCCATCCGCTTGAGGGAACTCGGGAAGAAGCGCCCCAGCAGGAACCAGCCAAGCAGCAACAGCAACACCACAAAGGGCACCGCAAATCCCATCCACTGACCGAACGAGATGGCATGCTCGCCGGTCAGGTATTTGAGGGCCACTGCGTTGGGCGGAGTACCGATGGGAGTGCCGATCCCGCCGAGGTTGGCCGCCAGCGGAATGGCCAGCACAAAGCCGACTTTGGCCGGGTCCTTGTCGGGAAATGCCGCCAGCACAGGGGTAAGGATGGCCAGCATCATGGCGGTGGTGGCGGTATTGCTCATAAACATGGAGAAGGTGGCGGTGATCAACATCAGCCCCAGCATGACGATCCGGGGATCCTGACCAAACGGGCGCAGCAACACCCGCGCCAGATTGACGTCCAGATGGTATTTGGTCGCCGCAATGGCGAGGAAAAAACCGCCGAGAAACAGCATGATGACCGGCGAGGCAAAGGTCGCCATCACCTCGGTGGACTTGAGCAGCTCACCAAACCCCGGTTCGGCCTTGTCGGCAGTCATGAACCAGAGCCCCTTGTCGGAGAGCAACAGCAGCTCCAGCACGATGATCAGCACCGAGGTGGCGAAGATAGGGATGGGCTCCAGGATCCAGCAGAGGGCGGCCAGCACGAAAATAGCCACGACCCGCTGCTCGATGACGGTGATCCCCTCCAGCGGGATCCAGTGGGTCGGGATCAGCAGGATGGCGAGGCTCAGCAGCAGTGGCAGAATAATCTTGTTATTGATGGGCACTATTGTCTCCAGGATCGGGAGTAAGAAGCCAATAGTGGCATAACATGCTATCGCCTCACGCGGCCAACTCGCCAAAATGAGAGCTGGCTAACTGCACGGCGCACCGTTTTGTGAGTCATATCAAGCTGGGGTCGGCGCGCGATGGCTGACGCCTCAGACCTTGCAACAAACAGGCAAAAAAACGGGCCCGCTGTTCGTTGCACACGACAGCGGGCCCGTTTCACCATTCATACCGATGAGGGGCTCAGAAGTAGATGCGGGTCACCGACTCGATGACGCAACCCGGGCGACGGATCCCTTCGATCTCCACCTTGATCTCTTTGAGCAGCTCCAGCCCACCCTTGATGGGGGTGACCCGGGCCAGCTTGGTGCGGGCGCGGATGTTGCTGTCCACCTTGATGGGGTACGGGAAACGTACCTGATCCAGCCCGAAGTTCACCACCATGCGGGCGGTCGGGAACTCGGGGGTGGCCTCATCGACCGAGCCGGTCAACTGCGGCAGCAGCGCCAGGGTCAGGAAGCCGTGGGCGATGGTGGTCTTGAAAGGCGACTCGGCGGCCGCGCGCTCCGGATCGGTGTGGATCCACTGATGATCCCCGGTCACGGCAGCAAACTGATCGATCATCTGCTGGCTGACGTGCAGCCACTCGCCCACATGGGTCTCTTCACCAATGCGAGCCTGCAGGGCGGCATAGAGCTCGGCAGCCTCGGCTCCCAGCTCCACAGCGGGTTCCTGAGCCACGGCAGGCTGACCGTTGGCCACCCGTGCCACGGTTGCTGCATCCTGTTGCTGCTCGCTCTGGGTCTCGGTTTGCAAGTCCAGTACACGACCCAGCAAAGGGTGAAGATGTGCCTTTTGCTGAAACTCACGCCAGTAGTCGCGGATCGCCGGTGAGAGCCAATCCTTGAGCTCAAAGGGGTGCTGCGCCAAAATTTCGCGCTTGCGCTTCAGAAAATCGACAACTTTCATGTTCCGATCCCTATGTGATTCATTGCCTGTAAAGAGGTCTAACCAGTCCTATTTTATTAAAGTTTCAGCTGTAAGTGCAAAAAAATCTCGGCGTACACCTGTACCAAGGCGGAAGTAACTACTTACACCATGTAAACCAGCACGATCTGCCAATGAGGAAATCGATTGCCAAAGATGCCGCCAGCAGGGGAAATTCGCGGGGCTCATCATGAAAAAAGGCCCTCATCGGGCCTTGTGGTGGGGACTCAGCGCGCGCTCGACCAGCCGCGACGCAATCCCTCTTCATCCAGAAAGGACCAGGCGAGGATCCGGCTCACCTTGTTGCCCTGCGCCATGTCGATCACCCGTACCTGACGCGCCCCCACCCGGCTCAACGCCTTTTTCGCCCCCGGCAGGTTCTCTTTTTTCGACACCAGCGAGCTGAACCAGAGGCACTGAGTGGCAAACTCCTTGCTCTGGGCAATCATGTTGGCCAGAAACGCCGCCTCGCCCCCTTCGCACCAGAGCTCGGCCTTCTGGCCGCCAAAATTAAGCACAGGAGCGCCTGTCACCTCCTTGCCCAGATTGCGCAGCTTGCGCTCCGTCCCCTTGCTCGCCTCTTCCAGCGACGCGTGGAACGGCGGATTGCACAGCGTCAGGGCAAAGCGCTCCTTTGGCCCTATGATGCCGCGAAACACATGGTTGGGGTTGCCCTGCAGGCGACACTCAATCTGGTTGCCGAGTCCGTTGCTCTTGGCCAGCAGGGTGGCCGCCTTGACCGAGACCGGATCGATATCCGATCCCACAAAACGCCAGCCATATTCGCGGGCCCCCAGCAACGGATAGATGCAGTTTGCCCCCACCCCGATATCAAGCACCCTCACCCCCTTGCCGGTAGGGAGCTGGCCTGCGCTCTCGGCTAGCAGGTCGGCCGCCCAGTGCAGGTAATCCACCCGTCCCGGGATAGGCGGGCAGAGGTAACCGGCAGGCAAGTCCCAGTGGGCAATCCCGTAGTGATGGGCCAGCAGGGCGCGATTGAGGGTCTTCACTGCATCGGGATCGGCAAAATCGATGGTGCGGGTGCCGTAGTCATTGATAAAGACGTGGGCAGCCAATTCGGGAGTTCGCAGGCAGAGCGCCTCAAAGTCGTAACCCGTCTGATGGCGATTACGGGAGTGAAGTCCGGATTTGCGGTCGCCCGACTTGGGGCCACCAGCTGATGGGATGCGGGGTTTCATGCTGAGCCTGCCGAAGAAAACGGGCCCACACTATAGTGATTTGACTCGGGAAAGTCTAAACGAGGGCAATAAAAAACCGGGCTATCGAGCCCGGTTCAAGTGAGGTTGGAAAAACAGTCCGTACTGCGAGCCGTTTGTCCAGCCTGACTCAGATATCGATCCGGCGAGCTTGCCAGAACTTGCTGCGCCAGTATTGGCTGTCCAGCTTGGAGCGGGTCACACCGGCTCGAGTCGAGGCGTGAATGAATTCGCCATTGCCGACATAGATACCAACGTGGTTGAGACGACGATTGATTTTGAAGAAGACCAGATCACCTTCGACCAGATCCTGCTTGGAAACGCGCGTCCCTTCGTGAACTTGGGAGCGGGTATCGCGGGGAAGTTCAATACCGACCGCATTGCGAAACACTTCACGGGCGAAGGCGGAACAATCGATACCACGTTCGGTTGTACCACCGTAGCGGTAAGGGGTACCGCGCCACTCTTTGTATACTGTCAGGATTTCATTCACATCGGGTGTCTGCGAAGCTTCCGGTTCAATAACGGGTTCCATCATGGAAACTTCGATCTTGCTCGCGACCTCGGGTTGGGGTGCCGAAGCACAACCCGCCATTCCGAGCGCGACCAGCAGTAGCATCAGGTAGCGCAATCCTTTATCCCCGCAAAATAGTAAATCTTGTTAAAATACGGCCCCAAAGGGCAATTTATAAGGCAACAGCACCCGACTATATCCAAGAATTCTATCGAGGCAAGTGAAAATCCCTATCAAGCTCACATTTTTGCAAGGAAATGCACGATTTTTCATAATTAATGTGATCATGCCCAAACAATATACAATCGCAAAAAGGACCTTTGGCCTCATAGATAACTGGCTTTTATCCCTGCTTCAGCACCTTTTTAAAGTGAAAAATCATGATCGAAACCGATCTTTTTTTGTTAAAACCGGCCAGGGTATGCCAGGCACTGCTTGCTCAATTGCCTGAATGGTTGTCAACCGATGAGCTGCATATCTGGCAAACCATGACCCATCCTGAACGGCGTCAGGAATATCTGGTGAGCCGCGCCCTGCTGCGCCAGCTGTTGTCCGAGAGGCTGCAACGCCCTGCCGCCAGCCTGCAATTTTGCAACGGCCCCCACGGCAAGCCCCAACTGCATGATGATGCTTGGCAGTTCAATCTGAGCCACAGTGGCAGCTGGCTGGTGTTGGCGCTCTGCCCGCAGGGGCAGCTTGGGGTGGATATCGAACTGGGCAAACGGCGGCATCACCCCCTCCCCCTGGCCCGCCGGTTTTATGCACAGAGTGAATATGAGTGGCTCTGCGCGCTGCCTGCTCCAGAGCAGGAGAGTGCCTTCTACCGGCTCTGGTCACGCAAGGAGGCGGTACTGAAAGCCCACGGTGGCGGCATAGCGGCGGGGCTGGAGAAGGTGCGGTTTCTCCCGGATGAAGAGTGGCGACTCGACAACCGGTTGGATGACACCCCTTATCAGGTACAGGATTGGCCCTTTGCCAGCGGCTGGCTCAGTCTTGCGGCGGCGGCAACCCCCGTGACCTTTTACCGGCTTGATGAGCGCTTGAATTACCAGTCACTCAACCCCATGTTACTCAACACCCTTTCTGAAGAGTCCAACTCATGATCGTCGACATTACTCCCCAGAATTTTCACGCTGAACTGATCGATGCCTCCATGAAGAAGCCGGTCGTAATCTATTTCCATGCTCCGCAGATGCCGGAGTGTCAGGGGATGACACCGCTGATCGAATCACTGGTTGGGCCCGCTAATGAGCAGGTCACCCTGACCAAGGTGGATATGAACGATCCCCAGTTGCAACCGCTCGCCAGCCAGCTCGGCCTGCGCGCCCTACCCGCATTGGTGCTGTTCCATCAGGGTCGCCCTGACGAACAGGGGATCATCGAAGGGCCGCAGGATGAAGCCACCCTGCGCCAGTATTTCGCCGCCTTCACCCCCAAAGAAGAGGAAGAGTTGCTGGCCAAGGGGCAACAGGCACTGGCTGACGAGCAGCCCAGCATCGCCTATGCCCATCTGACCAAGGCACACCAGCTGGCCCCTGAACGTCACGACATCAGCCTGTGGCTCATTCAGGCCGCGCTCGACCTCAACCTGCTGGATGAAGCGCAGGAGCGCCTCGGCACCATCCCGATGGTGGCACAGGAAAGTCACTTCCATACCCTGAGCTCACGACTGGCGCTGGCCCTGCAAGCGGCAGACAGCCCGGAACTGCGCGCGCTGGAAGCCCGTCATGCAGAACAGCCTGATGATTTTGGTCTGGCACAAGAACTTGCTGTGCAATACAACCAGGCCGGCCGTCAGGAAGAGGCATTGGAACTGCTGCTGGCGATCCTCAAACGGGACTTGGCATTCGGCGAAGCCAGAAAGACCTATCTCGATATTCTCGCCACTATGGGTAACACACCACAGGCGCAGAGCTACCGTCGCAAACTCTATAGTCTGCTCTACTGATCGGAATCGAACTGGCTGGTAATGATGGGGGAGTGCCGGGAGACCGGCATGACCTCATGGGTCAAGTACGAAGAAGGTACTGTGGGAATAAGGTGCTGTGGGAATAGTGGAGATACTGTGAATTTCAGGCAAAAAAAAATGGCGCAAAACTGCGCCATTTTTTTCGCATGGATTACTTCTTGTAGGAAGTAGCCATGTTGTCGATGCGCTGGTTAGCACGCATAGCTTCTTGCTTGGCTTCGGCAACATCAGCAGCGATTTTGGACTGATCAGCACGAACTGCGCTAACATCTTGAGCCAGTTGGTCAACTTTGTTAGACAGATTCTGAACGGAAGTTTCCAGTTCGCTGGTGTTTGCACAACCGCCCAGCAGAGCGGACAGACCAACAACACCTACCAACAACAATTTTTTCATTTTTAAAGCTCCCTTGAACTCGCCAGACGTTTAGCAAGCGGCGTGATTATGGCACAAAAAAATCCTACTTTGCATAGTCCCCACCACAGATAAATGCATTAAAACCCTCATTTTTTTTTGAATGAACAGTTTTTGTCCAGATTCGTCTAAAAAATGAGTGCCGTGTGGTGGGGGCACGGACAAAGGTTAACCAAATTTTTGCCTTATTACAATTTCGTATGAGGCTCAGGCTGTACGTTCTGACAACAATTGACGATATTGCACCAGATCCTCGATGGTCAGCACCGGCATCCGGTGCTTGCGACCGAACGCAACAAGGTCTGGCAGACGCGCCATCGAGCCATCTTCTTTGGTCAATTCACACAACACACCAAACGGTTTGAGGCCAGCCAGCTGCATCAGATCGACCGTCGCTTCGGTATGACCACGGCGGGTAAGCACCCCACCGGTTCGCGCACGCAACGGGAAAACATGACCCGGGCGGTGCAGATCACCCGGTTTGGCGCCGTCTGCGATGGCTGCACGGATAGTGGTGATGCGATCAGCCGCCGAGACACCGGTCGTGACCCCCTGCGCCGCTTCGATGGTCACGGTAAAGGCGGTCTGGTAGTGGCTGGAGTTGGCCTCCACCATCATCGGCAGTTCGAGCTGGCGAACCCGCTCGTCGGGCAGGCAGAGGCAGACGATGCCGGAGCACTCGCGGATCATCAACGCCATCTGTTCATTGGTCATGGATTCGGCGGCGAAAATGAGGTCGCCCTCGTTCTCCCGATCTTCATCGTCGGCCACCAGCACGCCGCCTCCGGCACGCAAGGCAGATAAAGCCGCTTCGACACGGGCAACGGGATCACCGAATTCACTGAGTAGAGACTGATTCATGGTAAAACTCCTAAACAAGACAAGGACCAGAATCAGGGCATGGAAAGGCAGACAGAGACGGGCATGCAGCGGCCAGCCCACAAGGGCCAACACGGCAAGGTCTGTCTTATCCTCTTTCATCCGGACTATGACCGTCGGCTCCGGCATCTCACCGGATCTGCTGACCCCGACCTGGCAATCAGCCAAGTCGGGCGCTCGCGGGCTCCCCGAGTCAATCGGGATACCGCCGGTGGGGAATTGCACCCCGCCCTGAGAATAAGCGCAGACAGCCTAAAGAAAAACGGTTGCAGATACCAGTCAAAATCCCCCGCAGGCTGAAAAGCGTTTCAACATTGCGCCCGGGATCCCGCTCTGCGGCCTGCTCGCCAGCGTGCGAGGCCATGACTGGCGAATTTCTTTATGGCTCGGATCGGTTTATGGCATAGTTCCCGAAACAAAAACACAGGGCCCGAAAAGAGAGCCTGAACAACGCTGCCGGCGCAGACAGCAGCGCCAACACCACAAACGGAAAATGACAGAGATGGAAAAGAAAATATTGCTCACGGATTGCCCGGATGCCAAAGGGCTCATCGCCAAGATCACCAACATCTGCTACAAGCACCAGCTCAACATCATCAAGAACGATGAGTTTGTGGATCACGAGAATGGCCGCTTCTTTATGCGTACCGAGCTGGAGGGGCGCTTCAACGACGAGACCCTGCTTGCCGACCTCGATGATGCCCTGCCCACCGGCGCCCAGCGTCGTCTGGTCAAGGCGGGCAAGAAGCGTATCGTCATTCTGGTCACCAAAGAGACCCACTGCCTCGGCGATATTCTGATGAAGAACTACGCGGGCGCGCTGGATATGGATATCGTCGCGGTGATCGGCAACTACGATACCCTGGCCGAGCTCACCGGCAAGTTCGATATCCCGTTCCACACCGTCAGCCATGGCGAGCTGAGCCGTACCGAGCATGAAGAGCAGGTGCGCGCCATTATCGACAGCTATGAGCCTGACTATGTGATCCTGGCCAAGTACATGCGGGTGCTGACCCCGAGCTTCGTCGAGGCCTATCCGCGCAAGATCCTCAACATCCACCACTCCTTCCTGCCCGCCTTCATCGGTGCCCGCCCCTACCGGCAGGCGTTTGATCGCGGCGTCAAGCTGATCGGCGCCACCGCCCACTTCGTGACCGACGATCTGGATGAAGGCCCCATCGTCGAGCAGGACGTGATCCACGTGGATCACACTTTCAGTGCCGATGCGATGGCAAAAGCGGGCCGTGACGTAGAGAAATCGGTGCTGAGCCGTGCGCTGGAGCTGGTACTGAACGAGCGGGTGTTCGTCTACGGCAACAAGACGGTGGTCTTCAAGTAATCCGCCCACATGACTCGTATGCAAACGCCAGAAACAACAACGGCTCCCGTGGGAGCCGTTGTTGTTTCTGCGCCGAGTGTCAGAGCGGCAGATCGTTTACCGTCACCGCGCCCTTCTCCAGCTTCAGCTCGGAGGTCAGCGCTTGCTGGTCGGCCTTCAGATAACCCATCAGGGTCAGCTGATCGAGCATGGGGGCCAGTTGCGGCACCGCCTTGCCCAACTTGTCGCTGAGGCTGGCATGCAGCACGCCGGAGAGGGCCTGCATCCCCGCGTCGCTGTTGAACAGCTGCTCCAGCGAGGTGGAGGCCAGCTTCACGTCCCCCTTCATGGTCACCGCCTCACCGTTGAGCTTGGCGCTGAGATCGGCCAGCTCCAGGGTCGCACCACGTTTGAGCATCTTGTCCAGCGCCTGCTGGATGGCGGCATCTTCAACTCCCTTGCCACCGGCGGCCTGCAGCCCCTGATACCCTTCCAGATCCAGACCGTTGAGGTTGAGCGCCAACTTGCTGTCCGTCACCGCCAGGGTGTCGGTCTCGTTCTCCAGATCCAGCTTGGCAATCTTCATCTGATAGCTGCTGGAGAGGGTCTGGGCATCATCACCAGTCAGCTGAGTCTCGGTAGTCATCCCCTGCAGGGCAACCTTGACGCTGTCAGGCAGTTGCACCGTGAGGGCCGAAAGGGTCATCTCGCTCTGGGGCGAGAGGAGCACACCGCTGATCTCGGCAATGTCGGCACTCCCTTTCAGATCGGCCAGCACCAAGTCCATCTTGCTCTGCTCTTCATGGACCGTCATCCCCTGCCAGGTCATGGTGAGGTGACCATTCCCCTCCAGATTGCCGTGGAACTCGCCGCTCAGGGGCAGGAAGCTGAACTCGTCCAGCCCCTGTTTGATCTTGAATTCATTGGCCCAGAAACGGCTGCTGTTACCCTGGGTCCAGAGACTGGTGACCGACTCCAGACCGAGTTCCCACTGCTCCATGCCCAGTGCAGTGAAAACCGGCGCTAGCGTGCCATTATGGGTATCGAGCAGGAAGTGGCTCTTGATGTAGAGCGGCAGGATCTGGCTCTTGACCACAAGTTGCAACTCGATGGGCTGACTGCCCTCCAGCTCGCTGTCGATGGCAGCCAGCTCCTCCGGCGTCACCACGACCTTCAGGACCCCGTCACGGGTGAAGAGGTTGCTGCTGCCCGGCAGCCACTGCATGTCGAGCCCGCTCTCTTTCTCCACCTTGGCGATCTGCTCCGCCATGATGCTGTCGAAGCTGTTGCCCGTGTACCAGCACGCAGCCAGACCACCACCTACCAGTGCCGCACCCACGGCGAGGGCCACTATCTTTTTCATATATCCATGTGTCTCCAGGGAGTTGTCACTGCACTCTACGGGGCGGGCTCGGGACTAGGCAAGTCCAATCAGAGGGCGAGCCAACATTCTTGTGGCTCGCCATCACCTCACAGCAAGGGGCTGAAGAGATAGAAGATGTTCTCCATCGCCTTCTTGTACCAGGGGCGGGCCTGCCATTGGGCCAGGGTCATCGGGGTGGCTTCCGCCATATAGCCCTGTACCAGCCGGGTCATCTGGGCCACGAACGAGGGGTTATCCACCAGCAGGGTCACCTCGAAGTTGAGCCAGAGGCTGCGCCGATCCAGATTGACCGTCCCCACCAGCGCGAAGTCATCATCCACCAGCACGCTCTTGGTATGGAGCAGACCGGCATCGTAGCGGTAGATCTCCACCCCGGCCGCCAGCAGCTCCTCCATAAAGGCGTTGCAGGCGTAATTGGCCATGATGGAGTCGTTGCGTGCCGGCAACACCAGCTGCACCTGCACCCCGCGCGCCGCCGCCGAACTGAGTGCGGCCGCCAGCGGATCGTCGGGCACAAAGTAAGGGGTCGTCAGCACCAGATGGCTGCGCGCCTGATAGATGGCCAGCAGCAGGCTCTGCTGGATGCAGTCGCCGCCGACGAAGGGGCCGGACGGGATCAGCTGGGCGCGGTAGTTGGTCTGGGGCCAGGCTTCCGGCTCATGCTGCAGACTGTCGAGCAGCCGCTCGCCGGTCTCCATCTCCCAGTCCCAGACAAAGATCGACCACATCAGCGGCACCATGGGCCCCTGCACCCGGATCATGATGTCGACCCACTGGCCGACCCCGGCATCCTGCTTGAAAAAACGGGGATCCACCATGTTCATGGAGCCGGTATAGCCGACCTTGTCATCGATCACCACCAACTTGCGGTGCATTCGCAAATCCTGCCGCTGGAACGGAATGCGCCAGGCGCCGACCGGCAGCACCTCCACCAGCTTGACCCCCGCCTTGCGCAGCTTTTTCGGCCACCCGGAGCGGAAGAAGTGCTTGCTGCCCACCGAATCGAGCAACAAACGACAATCCACGCCGCGCAGCGCGACTTCCATCAGTGCTTCACACACCTCGTCGGCATCACCGCCGGGGTGCCAGATATAGAACTCCAGATAGCATGAGAGCGTCGAGCGGCGAATATCCTGAGCAATCTCATGCAGGATCTGGTCGGGTTGGCTGAGCAGAGTCATCCGGTTACCGGAGAGCATGGGCATGGCCAACCGCCCCTGGATCAGATCGTGCAATGGTTGGGCCTTTTCCCCCACCTCGCAGCAATGCTGGGGGAAAAGGCGGGCCAACTGACGAATCCAGATAGCGTAAGGGCGATACATGGCCTGTGCCCGCTCGGCGCGGCGGCGCCCCAACTTGATTTCACCAAACAGCAAGTAAAAGCCGACGCCGGCAAACGGAATGGCGTAGATCAGCGCCAGCCAGGCCAGCGACACCCCGATGGGGCGGCGTTTCATCACTACCCGAAACGACACACCCGCGACGATAACGGTATGAAAAAGCAGTAGCAGCCAGCCCAGAAAGCGGGAGAACAGCAGGTGGAGATCATGTTCCAGACCGTTTAGCAACGGTAACTCCTTTTCATCAACAAACAGTGGTCGGCAGATCCTGCCAGTCAGGAATGGTATGCTGTAAGGCAAATCCATTCTATCAGGTTGCCCCCATGATTCTGCAATCCATGCTGCTCAGCCTGGCCATGCTAGGTCAAGGCTCATATGACATCAATGAGCAGCAGATCAATCAGTACCTGCAATCCCAGGTGCAAGTCGACAAACAGCTGGAGCTGCCCGGCATCATAAAGGCCCATGTGAAGCTGGAGCAGAGCGATGTCCAGATTGGCCGTCAACAGCCAGACACCGCCCGAGTCTATGGCAAGGGCAAGCTCAAGATCGCCCTGCCCGACAATACCGAATATGACGCCCGCCTGCAGATGACCTATGAGGCAAGACCCCGCTATGACAAGAGCCAGAGCGCGCTGTTTCTCGACAACATGAAACTGGTGGAGTACAAGCTGGAACCGGAGGCGGCAGAGAGAAAGTTCGGCATGATGCTCGGTATGCTGCTGCAGAGCATGGAGAAGCGTCTTGAGAGCAAACCGGTTTACCGACTGGATGACAAGGATCCGCAACAAGCCTGGCTGAAAGAAAACCTGCTGGGGCTGGAGCTGTCACCAGGCAAAATCCACCTGCTGACCAGACCCCGCTAGCCCGCTCAATTCAGGAGGGGCTGGCTGGTATCCCGTACCAGCAGCTCCACCTGATAACCCTGCTGCTGCTGTTGCTCATAAAGGGAGAAGAGTGAACCGCTCAATTGGTTGAGGGAGATATCGGCAAAACCGGCCTTGAGATAGAAGGGTTTCTCGAAAGGCAGTACCTGACAGACTACCGGTTTGTCCTCCAGACCGTGACAGGCGTGCTGCAACAGCCGTGAACCCAATCCCAGCGACTGGTAGTGAGGCAACAGACGAAAGCCGCACAGATGATAAAACTCCTCCTCGTCCCGCAACCGAACCGCCCCCACCAGCCAGTGAGCATCACGTACGACAAAGACCCGCTCTGCCAGATCCGGCACATAGTGGGAAAAAGTCGTCTCGTAATAATCCTTGATGAGAGAGAGATCGGCGTCACAGTACTCCTCGAAGATGAGTTCCATCGCCAGCATTCCTGACACAAAAAATTCCTTTATAATCAGTAGATAAGATAGATTGAAACTAACTAGCCAGACCAGCTTACACCAGCAAGATAGCATGCCTTTTATTAACAAAAAAGCGAGCATGCTGGAGCACTTCCCTAAGACGCTTATGACCATTAGCTACCGGAAAATTCCACCTTTTGGCGCCTCTCCTGGACATACTCCGGCATCCCCCCGTCCCTCGGTCAAATCCCCCCTCCACTTCACAACTCCCTGTTTGTACGCTTGTTCTGCACTCGCCATGGTGCTTTACTCAACATGATGATCCAGGGAAGGAGTGTGACGGTTGAAAGCATGGATGCTGGCAGGCCAGATGGTGTTGATCCCCTTGAGTGGATGGAGCCAGACGCCCCCTCCCGCGGAGGTGGTCTTCCTGACCGCAGCCCCCTCTCCCTTGCGCCCGGTCAATCATGCTGCGCCCGCCCCACAACCCGACACCGCTCAAACGGCGGCAACCGCCGCTGGCGGCAAGAAGCAGATCCAGGTCTATAAATCGGTGCAGCAAAACGGGGTAGTACGTTACTCCGATATGGCGCCCGAACAGGGCCATTACGAACTGCTGCTGTTCAACGACTGCTTCGCCTGCGACCCCAAATCCAGCGTCAACTGGCAGACCACAGGACTGTTTCTCTATGACTATGCCAGCACCATCAAGGCAGCAGCAAAGACCTATCAGGTTGAGCCTGCGCTGATCCGAGCGCTCATTCACGCCGAATCGGCTTTCAATCCACTGGCGGTCTCCCGCAAGGGGGCGATGGGGCTGACCCAGCTAATGCCTGCCACGGCGCGGGAGCTGGGGGTCGGCAATGCCCTGCTGGCGGAACAGAATATTTTCGGCGGGGTGAAATACCTAGCGGGACTGCTCAAGCAGTATGACGGCAACATTGCGCTGGCGACCGCGGCCTACAACGCCGGGGCGGGCGCCGTACAAAAACATGGCGGCATCCCACCCTATGCGGAAACGCGCGCTTATGTGGAGCGCGTCCAGTTGCTCCATCAGCGCTACAAAGAGATGCTGCAGGCCAAGGGACTCTGACGTTTGGCTTGGTTAGTTCTCTTATCTCACTCCTCCAGAAACAAAAAACACGCCCTCAGGCGTGTCGATACCACACTTTGTTTCGCAAATGATTACTTCTGCTCCGTCGCCACCAGGCGATAAGCCAGCGCACCCAGAATGGCACCGACAATCGGGGCAACCCAGAACAACCACAGCTGGCTGACCGCCCAGTCACCGACAAACAGCGCAACGCCGGTACTGCGGGCCGGGTTGACCGAGGTATTGGTCACCGGAATGCTCACCAGATGGATCAGGGTCAGGCACAGGCCGATGGCAACCGGAGCAAGCACAGCTGGCGCACGGCTGTCGGTAGCGCCCATGATGACGAACAGGAAGAAGCCGGTCATCACAGCTTCGCACACCAGTGCCGCCATCATGCTGTAGCCGCCCGGAGAGTGCTCACCGTAGCCGTTGGAGGCAAAGCCGGCGGAGAGATCAAAACCGGCCTGGCCACTGGCAATCACATAGAGTACAGCAGCACCGGCAATTGCCCCCAGCACCTGAGCCACGATGTAAGAGAGCACGCCGGAAGCAGGAAAACGACCGCCAGCCCACAGACCGATGGTGACGGCCGGGTTGAGATGGCAACCGGAGATATGGCCGATGGCATAGGCCATGGTCAGCACGGTCAGGCCGAATGCCAGCGATACGCCCAAGAGGCCGATCCCCACATGGGGGAAGGCTGCAGCCAGCACGGCACTGCCACAACCTCCCAATACCAGCCAGAAGGTTCCCAAAAACTCTGCTGCAACAGGTTTCACTGTATGTCTCCCGATAAGATGAGATAAAAAGGCCCGCAAAGGGGCCATGCGTTAACACGCGCAGCATTATGGGAGCAGCAATAGCCGATGCGAACCCGGTTACCAGTCGCCAGAAAACGTGACTCAAGTCACAATTGGTTGATTAATAGAGATATTTATCAGTAGCAAGCCACACAGAGGCTGTTGCCAACAAGGAGCCTCATGCGACAACTTATGACTCCAAAGGCCTGTTCTGTCTATTTGTTGATCAACAATTCAGGGCCACACCAGCGGATCACTTGATCGGCGAAAAACGGCTGACCACCTGACCCTGATGCTCAATCCACTCCATGAACATGGCGACTGGACGGGCATAGACGGCGCCATCCTGTTCCGACTGATAGATCACCAGCTGCTCGCCTGTCTCGGTATGGCTGGCCAGGGTCAGCACCTGATAGTAGCCCCCCTTGAAGTGACGATAGCGACCGGGTGTGGGTGCATGCATGGGATACCTCTGCAGATAGAACAGGACGGGAAAGGGGAAATATGCGCTGGCCAGTGCCAGTTGTATCAGCTTTTTCTCGTCGGAAATGACGATGAAGAGGCTTTTTTACACAAGCCAATCGTGCCAGAGAGCGTGAAGATTTCAACACAGTAGAGTAGCTTTGTTAATCACTCCCCCATCTTTCACTGGTGAACCTTGCCAAGCACAAACGATCGTGCTGAATTTAACCTTTTAATAACTCTGTTTTGGGGCTAAAAATCAGGAATATCTACTAAAAAGAAGATTGTTCTAGCATTCAATTCTGTGAAGAATAGGGGAAAAGATATTTGATACTAAAAACCGCCTTTTTCGCCAACGCGTCCCTGTGGGGAAGGAATCACTGTCACCATGTTCACAATCGACAAGTCGCACAAGCTCGATGATGTCTGCTATGACATCCGCGGCCCGGTGCATAAAGAGGCTCGCCGTCTCGAAGACGAAGGCCACCGCATTCTCAAGCTCAACATCGGCAACCCGGCCCCGTTCGGCTTTGATGCGCCGGAAGAGATCATCAAGGATGTGATCCTCAACATGCCGCTGAGCCAGGGCTACTGCGACTCCAAGGGGCTCTTCTCTGCCCGCAAGGCGGTGATGCAGTACTACCAGCAAAAAGGGATGCGCAAGGTCGATATCGATGACATCTATATCGGCAACGGCGCCAGCGAGCTGATCGTGATGGCGATGCAGGCGCTGCTCAACAATGGCGACGAGATGCTGGTACCCTCCCCCGACTACCCGCTCTGGACTGCTGCCGTCACTCTCTCCGGTGGCCATGCGGTGCACTATCGCTGCGACGAAGGGGCTGACTGGTATCCGGACCTCGACGACATCCGCGCCCGCATCACCCCGCGCACCCGCGGCCTAGTGCTGATCAACCCCAACAACCCGACCGGTGCTGTCTACGGCAGCGAGTTCCTGCTGGAGGTGATCGAGATCGCCCGCCAGCACAACCTCATCATCTTCGCCGACGAGATCTACGACAAGATCCTCTACGACGATATCTCCCACACCAGCGTCTGCACCCTGTGCGACGATGTGATGGTGGTGACCTTCAACGGCCTCTCCAAGGCCTACCGTGCCTGCGGCTTCCGTCAGGGCTGGATGGTCATCACCGGTCCCAAGGGCCGTGCCCGCGGTTATATCGAAGGGCTGGAGATGCTGGCCTCCATGCGGCTGTGTGCCAACGTGCCGATGCAGCACGCCATCCAGACTGCACTCGGCGGCTATCAGAGCATCAACGAGCTGATCCTGCCGGGCGGCCGCCTGCGCAAGCAGCGGGACAAGGCGTGGGAGCTCTTGAACGAGATCCCCGGGGTCTCCTGCGTCAAACCCAAGGGGGCGCTCTACATGTTCCCGCGCCTTGATCCCAAGGTGTATGACATCCGCGACGATCAGAAGATGGTGTTCGACCTGCTGCAACAGGAGAAGCTGCTGCTGGTACAGGGCACCGGCTTCAACTGGCCGGCGCCGGATCACTTCCGGCTGGTGTTTCTGCCCCGCGAAGAGGAGCTGGAGGATGCCATCGGCCGCCTCGCCCGCTTCCTCAAGGGCTACAAGCAGTAAGCAAGGCTCATGAAAAAGGCTCCCGCGGGAGCCTTTTTGTTATCTGTGGTTTTATCCGTGCCATCAGCCGTGCAGCAGGGCACCGGCCACCAGCACCGCCATGGTGATGAGGGCTACGCCGATGATAAAGGGCAGCACCCAGCGCACAAAGCGATCGTAGGGGATCTTGGCGAGCGCCAGACCGGCCACCAGATGGGCGGCGGTGGGGGCAAACAAGTTGATCCAGCCGGAGGCGGACTGATAGGCAGTGATCACCAGATCCCGCGAAATACCGGAGAAGTCCGCCAACGGCCCCATCAGCGGCATGGATACAGTCGCCAGCCCCGAGGTGGAGGGGATGAAGAAGCTCAGGATGATGTGCACCAGATAGGCCATCAGGATGAAGACCGACGAGGAGAGCCCGCTCACCAGCCCTTCGGCCCAGTGCAAAATGGTGTCGATGATGACGCCCTGCTCCATCACCACATAGATACCGCGCGCCACCGCCACCACCAGTGCCACCCCGATCAGATCCCGCGCGCCATTGAGGAAGGTCGCCACATAGTTGGACTCGGGCATCCGGTTGATCAGCGCAATCAGGATGGAGGAGCTGAAGAACAGGGTGGAGAGCTCGTCAAACCACCAGCCAAAGGTGGGCAGCAGATCGATCCCCAAATCGGACCAGGGCACCACCGCATAGATCATCAGCAGGAAGGTGCCGAAGAAGACCAGCATGGTGAGCTTCTGCTTGCCGGTGAAGGCGAGGTTGCCGCTCTTCATCTGGGAGAACTCGTCGTCATAGGCGATGTCGGCCAGCACGGAGCGGGACTTGTCCTGCTGCACCTGCTTGGCATAACGCATCACATACCAGGAGGCAAAGATCACCAGCAGCAGCCACTGGATGACCCGCAAACCGATCCCCTCGCCGATGGGGATACCGGCAAAACCGGAAGCAATGCCGGTGGCAAACGGGTTGACGGTGGAGGCGAGCACCCCGACCCCGGAGCCAAGCAGGATGATCCCTGCCGCCACCATGCGATCGAAGCCCGCCGCCATCATCACCGGCACGATCAGCGCCCAGAAGGCTACCGTCTCCTCCGCCATGCCGAAGGTGGAGCCGCCGAGGGCAAACAAGGCGATCAACACAGGAATTAGCAGCCGCTCACGCCCGGCAAAGCCGCGCACGATGGCTCCCACCCCAGCATCCAGTGCCCCACTCTGCATGGTCACCGCGAGAAAACCACCGATGATGAGCACGAACAGCGCCACGTCAGCCGCCTTGTGAAAGCCCTGAATAGGGGCCTTGAGCACCTCGAATACCCCCTGCGGATGAGAGGGCAACTCGGTGTAGCTGCCGGGCACCGGCAACAGTCGCTCATCGCCGCTGTAGTCAGCCACGGCCGCGGCCGCCACCGGCTGCTGGGTCTTGGCAGTCACATAGTTGTATTTGCCCGCCGGCAGCACCCAGGTGAGGGCAGCCATCAGGGCGATGATGATAAAAAGCAGGGTATAGACAGTGGGGAGTTGGCGCTTCTTGGGCGCCTCGTTTGGAGTGGTCATAGCTTCCGTACCTCGGCAATGCCGTCTGTGATCCGATCAGCGCAAGACTAGCGGGTTTGATATGGGAAAAGGTGATCGCTGATAATAAAATTCCGCAAATTAGCGGAATGTTTGCCAAAAAAACAGGGCCCCGCGGGACCCTGCTTTCACTTGAGTCTAACTCAGAGTTCGACCACGTCGAATTTCACATCCGGATTCACATCCGCATCGTAATCGACCTCGTCCAGACCAAAACCGAACAGGCGCAGGAACTCCTGCTTGTAGCCGGTGTAATCAGTCAATTCGGAGAGGTTTTCGCTGGTGATGGATGGCCACAGGTCGCGGCAGGTCTGCTGCACATCTTCGCGCAGTTCCCAGTCATCCATGCGGATGCGAGCCTGATCGTCCAGCGCCATGTCGGAGGTGTAGAGACGGGTGCGCATCATGCGATCCACCTGCTCCATGCAGCCCTCGTGAATGCCCTTCTCCTTCATAATCTTGAAGGCCATGGAGATATAGAGCGGCATCACCGGAATGGCGGAAGAAGCCTGGGTCACCACGGATTTGAGCACGGCCACGTGAGCGGTGCCGCCGTTGGCAGCCAGATCGCTACGGATGGCGGCGGCGGCGCGGTCCAGATCTTCCTTGGCGCGGCCCAGAGTGCCATGCCAGTAGATTGGCCAGGTCAGATCGGTACCGATGTAGGAGTAGGCCACGGACTTGGCGCCGTCAGCCAGCACACCGGCATCACGCAGGGCAGCCATCCACAGCTCCCAATCCTGACCGCCCATCACTGTGATGGTGTTCTGGATCTCTTCCTCGTTCGCCGGCTCGACGGTGGCGGTGATGATCTGGTCCTTATTGGTATCGATGGCGGTGGTGGTGTAGACCTCGCCGATCGGTTTGAGGGCAGAGCGCACAACTTCGCCGGTTTCCGGCATCTTGCGCACCGGAGAGGCCAGGGAGTAGACAACCAGATCAATCTGACCCAGATCCTGCTTGATAAGCTCGATCACCTTGGCGCGGCACTCGTTGGAGAAGGCATCGCCGTTGACGCTCTTGGCGTAGAGACCCGCCTCTTTGGCGGCCTTGTCGAAGGCGGCAGAGTTGTACCAGCCAGCGGTACCGGTCTTGGACTCGGTGCCCGCTTTTTCAAAGAAGACGCCGAGGGTGGCGGCGCCGCTACCGAAGGCAGCCGCAATCCGGGAGGCCAGGCCATAACCGGTGGAAGCGCCGATCACCAGCACCTTCTTGGGACCATTCTCGATGGTGCCCTTGGCCTTGGTATAAGCGATCTGGCGACGAACATTGGCTTCACAACCGACCGGATGAGTGGTGGTGCAGATAAAGCCGCGAACCTTGGGTTTGATGATCATATGGGGTCTCGGATCCGTTTAATGGATGAAATCGGGGCATAAGATACCTCATCTTGCCGCGATAAGGTGCTCTGATGTGTTGAACTGCGGCAAAAATGGGCATCCGAAGGTGGCAATCATGGTCCATGCCATGGTGCCACCTCACGGCAATTAGCAGGCAATGCGGGTGATGTGGCCATCCTGCAGCTTATAGAAGGCATCTTGCGGCAACTCCTGTGACCAGGTCGCCTCATAGTCGAGATCGGCATAGACGCCACGCAGCATGGCACCGAGCAGACCGTGGGAGATGACGATGGCCCGCTCGGCGAGCGCGGGATCCTGCAACCATTGGTGTGCCCGGCGCTGAATGCTCTCGAAGCTCTCGGCCCCCGGTGCCTGCAGATACCAGTCCCCCTTGCCGGTATCGAGTTCGGGGTGAGCGAGCCGCAGCGCCGGGATCTGGCAACTCTCCCACTCCCCCATCCCCAGCTCCATCAAGCGATCGTCCCAGACGATGCAATCCGCCGCCAGCCCCAACTGCTCGCACACCAGCTGCGCAGTCTGACGAGCACGACCGAGCGGGCTGGCATAGACGGTCCAGCGGGCGGGATCCGCCAGTTCGCCAGCAAGCCGCCGCCCCATGGCGATGGCTTGCGCCTCGCCCTTGTCGGTCAGCTCGGAGTTGCAACGCCCCTGCAGACGCTGCTCGGCATTAAAGCGGGTCTGGCCGTGGCGCAGCAGATAGATGAGTCGAGACATGATTTCTCCAGCACGTTCAGAGAGATAGAAAAATGAAGGGGGGAATATGATAGCAGATGAGCCCGAACGATGACCCACACAGAGAGGCTAAAACGGGCGTAAAAAACGGGTCAGGACTGACCCGTTTGCTGCCAATTTGGCCAGAGTGTGTCGGCTCAGCCCTTCTTGATCTCCCGCAGATAGCGGTAGATGGAGTGGACCGAAATGCCGAGCTGGCGCGCCGCAATCTGGGCGCTGTCTTTTAACTCGAAGATCCCCATGTCGTGCAGCTGGTTGACGATGACCCGTGTCTTCTGGGACGGGGGCACAGCCTCGTTGCCGCGCACCTCGGCACTGACGGTGTCGATGGTGCTGTTGAGCGCCTCGTCGATGTTGCGGGCGAACACCTCCGGGGTGGCATGGCTCTCGTGGGGGTGCATGCACTCCGGCATCATGGTGCGCAGCACGGATTGCAGCGGGGCATCCATGTCGCTGTTGATACAGAGCAAGCCGATGGCCCTGTGCTCCCCGTTGCGAATGACGGTAGTGAGCGAACGCAGGGTCTTGCCGGTCGCACACTTGGTCATGTAGGGGCTGGAGATATCCTGCCCGCTCTTGAGCTTCATCATCGCCAGGTTGGTGATGGGGGCGCCGACACTGCGGCCGGTAATATGGCCGTTGGCAATCTTGACGATCGAGGGATTGCGCGCATCCAGACTGTGGAGCAGCACTTCGGTGTGCTGGCCATACATGGCGGCGATGCCATCCACTATGTTCTCCATCGACTTGAGGATCTCAAAATCGCTCGGACTCAACTCTTGCAGCTTCACAATGGGACCTTCTTGCAAGGGTTGCTGCCGGACAATGGACGCCGGGCAGCAACCGACAGGGACATCAGGCGGACATGATATCAATAATGGTGCTGTCTGTGGCAGACATGCCCTCCTTCACCATCTGGCCGACGTTGCGGATGGTCTGATCCACGTCACCGGCGACGATCCCCTGCCCCGACACCGAGTGGCTGTTGAGGGCCATCAGGAAACCGCGCACCGCCGCGCCGGAGGAGGTACTCACCTTCATGGCGCAGGAGGCTTTCGCCCCGTCACATACCATACCGGCACTGTCGCTCAGTACGTTCTGGATGGCGAAGCAGGATTGCTCGAAGCTGCCGCCCGCCAGATAGACCATGGCCATGGAGGCGGCCGCGCTGGTCACGGTATTGCCACAGAAGGCCGACAGCGGCGGATAGTGTGACTTGATATAGATGGCGCCCAGATGGCTCATGATGAGGGCGCGAGCCAGCTGCTCTTCGCTGGCCGCAAAACGCTCGGCAATCACCATCACCGGAATGGTGGCGGCAATGCCCTGGTTGCCGCTGCCAAAGTTGCTCATGGCTGGCAGGGTCGCGCCCCCCATGCGGGCATCGGAGGCGGCCGCCGTCATCATCACGATGCGGTTCATCACATCCTCGCCGATAAGACCGGCATTGATGTTCTGCTGCATGGTGCGGCCAATCTCCAGGCCATAGGGGTTATTCATCCCCTCGGCAGAGAGCTTGCCGTTAAGCTCGGAGGCTTTGAGGATGAACCTGATCTGCTCGAACTCCACCCGGGTGGCGAACTCGTAGATGGCGGCGATGCTGATATCGACGCCATCGCAGATGGAACCGGTGGCACCGCCCTGGCTCTGATCAGCGGTGAAGGTCACCTCGCCATCGCGGCGCTGCTCGACGATGCGGGTATGACCGCCGCAGAGGGTCACTTCGGCGCTGCGCTCTTCACCCTTGTCATCAGTGCCATAAACGGTCACGCGGCAGAAGATAAACTCGGGGGCGGCGGTGCGGCTCACCTGCACCTTGCCGGCATCGATCAGCTGCTGGGCACGATCCACCTGTTCTGGCTGGATCGCGGCCAGCACCTCCAGCCCGGCATCGGCGTTGCCACCGATGGCACCGGCCGCGGCCGCAATGGCCAAACCGATCTTGCCGGTGCCCGGCACATAAACACCCATCGAGTTTTTATAGAGATTGTCCGACACCGCAACCTCGAGGCGACCGGGCTCACAGCCCAGTTGCCGGACGGCGACAGCCGCGGCATAGGCGGCGGCAATTGGCTCGGTACAACCCAGCGCTGGTTTGACAACCTGTTGAATAATCTGCAGATACTGCTGCCACGCTTGTTTCATCACTTGAACCTTTTTATCAGCATTAACGAGCGATATGGGCGATCGCTTCCACTTCAACCTTGACGCCCATCGGCAGATCCTTCACTGCGAAGCAGCTGCGCGCCGGACAATCTTTCTGGAAATAGGCTTTATAGACCTCGTTGAACACGGCAAAATCGCTGATCTCGGCGAGGTAGCAGGTGGTTTTGAGCACGGTATCCAGCGAGCCGCCAGCGGCTTCCAGCACGGATTTCAGGTTTTCCAGTGACTGGCGGGTCTGGGCGGCAATCCCCCCTTCCACCACACCACCCTGCTGCTTGCAGACCGGCAACTGACCGGAAGTAAATATAAGGTCGCCATAGGCAGTGCCGTGGCTGTAGGGACCGATAGCGTCAGGTGCCGCTGCTGCTGTGATGATGCGTTTCATATAGCCACTCCTGTTTGTGCAATTTTTTTTGCAATCACGAATCTCATTCCGTTCAACATTATTTGCTTTTTATTTTATCCATTCAACAAAAAGATACAAAAATGGCGTTTAAAGGCACCTTTCGGCCTCAATATAAACCGTGATCACCATCCTGATTTGAACAAAAGTACTCTTATGGGCATTGTTTATGACAGTTTCATTCAACTATATTTGCGCCGCTTTACCACATCCCTACAAAAAAGAAGGTTTTAATGGACGCGCATAGCACTACACTCGCCAGCCCCGTGATGGGCACGCTGGAATGGAAAGAAGCGGTTCGCTTCGACAGCACCGACTGGGGCTGGATCATCATGAGCATCGGCATGGCCATCGGCGCAGGGATCGTCTTCCTGCCGGTACAGGTGGGTCTGATGGGTTTGTGGGTCTTTCTGCTCTCGGCGGTGATCGGCTACCCCGCCATGTATATGTTCCAACGCCTCTTTATCAACACCCTGGCCACCTCGCCGGAGTGCAAGGATTACCCCAGCGTCATCACCGGCTACCTTGGCAAGAACTGGGGTGTGCTGCTCGGCGCGCTCTACTTCGTGATGCTGGTGATCTGGGTCTTCGTCTACTCCACCGCCATCACCAATGACAGCGCCTCCTTCCTGCAGAGCTTCGGCGTCACCGACGGCCTGCTCTCCGAAAACCCGCTCTACGGTCTGGTGCTGATATGCGGTCTGGTAGCTCTGGCCTCGCGCGGCGAGAACCTGCTGTTCAAGATCTCCACCTTTATGGTGCTGACCAAGATCAGCGTGGTGGCCGTGCTCGGCCTGATGATGGTGGACAAGTGGGATGCGGCCAACATCACCGCCATGCCCGCTGCCGGTGACTGGATGAAGGATGCCATCATCATGCTCCCCTTCACCCTCACCTCCATCCTCTTTATCCAGAGCCTGAGCCCCATGGTGATCTCCTACCGCTCGCGGGAAAAGTCGCTGGAAGTGGCCCGCTTCAAGGCGATGCGCGCCATGAATATCGCCTTCGGCATCCTGTTTGTGGTGGTGTTCTTCTACGCGGTCTCCTTCACTCTGGCCATGGGCCATGATCAGGCGGTCAAAGCCTCTGAAGAGAACATCTCCGCGCTCGCCATGGTAGCCCAGGGGATGCCCGGCCAGACCCTCAAGCTCCTGAGCCTCACCCTCAACATCTTCGCGGTGATGACCGCCTACTTCGGCGTCTATCTGGGCTTTCGTGAAGCCTGTCAGGGTCTGGCGATGAACCTGTTGCGCCGCGTCATGCCGGAAAACCGCATCAACAAGGGATTGGTAGGCAAGGGGATCATGGTGTTTACCGTCATGCTCTCCTGGGGGGCCATCGTGCTCAACGCACCGGTACTGAGCTTCACCTCCATCTGCAGCCCCATCTTCGGCATGGTAGGTTGCCTCATCCCGGCCTATCTGGTCTATCAGGTACCGGCGCTGCACAAGTACAAGGGCACCTCCCTCTACATCATCATCGTCACCGGCCTACTGCTCTGCGTCTCGCCCTTCCTGGCGTTCAACTGATCGGTTTCCCCTTATCGACCGCGGGTCACCTTCGGGTGGCCCGTTTTCTATTGGTGCGGCTGACCGCGCCTCCGCCCGGAAGTAAAAAGCCAAGGGGATCACAACTTGCAACCGGCCATCACCCAAGGGAGGCCGCTCGGAGTACTATTCAGGCAACACGACTCACGCACGCACTCAGGTATCGAGGCCTAATATGAAATGGATTTTCAACCCCGCCATCCGGCTGGGCAACCAGCTCTCTTTCAAATACAAATTTCTGCTCTGGTCCTGCCTGATGCTGCTGCCACTGGCGTACAGCATGACCAATCTGCTGGGGCGGCTGCAGGATGACAACGTCCAGGCCAACCGCGAGCTGGCGGGAGTGGTCAATCTCGCCCCCGTGCCCGCTATCGAGCAAGCCCTGCTCACCCATCGCAATCTGGTGACCCGTCACGCCCATGAGGTGGATCCGGTCGGTGATGATCAGCTCAAGGCAGCCGCACAAGCCGTTGATCAGAGCCTGCAAGCCTTTGCCGACACCCGCCAGAACACCCCCTCCTTTGAGATGATCCAGCTGGGCTGGGCCGCCCTGCAGAGTGAAGCGGGCAAGCTGGAAGTGGAGCAGAGCAACCTGCGCCACGACAAGCTGCTGACCGAGGTGCGCCACCTCTACAAGCACATTACCGCCAGTAGCAGCCTGATCCAGGATCCGGCGCTCGGTACCTACTACATGGTGATCCTCGCCAGCGAGCGGTTGCCGCAGCTGCGCGACCTGCTGGCTCAGGTGCGGGATCGCGCCGCCACCATCGCCGATTTCGGCCTGTTTCAGGCAGAGGGCTACAGCGGCCTGCGTTTTCGTCTCGACCTTATCAGCGCCACTCTGCAAGAGCTGGAGGCCGATCTGACCCTGCTCTACCAGATTGAACCCGCCTACCGCGCCGAGCTGGGTCAGCAGACCGATGCTCTGATACAGCTGGTGCGTCAGGGGGTCGAGACCATGGAAAACAAGATGATGAAGGATCAGCTGGTGCAGCTCTCCACCAAGGAGGTGCAGGCACTGGGGGATAAGATGGACGAGGCTATCACCGCGCTGGCAGGCCAGGTACGCCAGCGGCTGGAGGCCGACCTGCATCAGCGGCTGGCCGCCAACCAGCGCCACTTCTGGTGGGTCACCGCGCCGCTGACCGCCAGCTTGCTGCTCTACCTCTACCTGATGATCGGTGCCTATCTCTCCCTGCGCGACACCGTAGGGCGGGTGCGTGATATCGCTGCTCGGGTCAACGCCCAGGATCTCAGCCAGCATATCGAGATCGTCGGTCAGGACGAGCTGGCCGCCATCAGCCGGGATTACAACGTGACGCTGGAGACCCTGCGCACCCTGATGCTGCGGGTGCGTGAAAATGGCGTCACCGTGGTGGAGAGCGCTACCGAGATCGAAGCGCGCACCTGCCGCTCGCAGGAGGTCATTGCCGATCAGCAAGGGGAGACCCATCAGGTCGCTACCGCCATCAAGGAGCTGGCCGCCACCTCACAGGACATGGCGGGCAACGCCCTGCAAGCGGCCCGCATGACCCAGGAGGCGCAGAACGTGGTCGGTCAGGGCGAGGATGTGGTGGAGCGCACCATCAAGGCCATCGACCATATCAACCGCGAAGTGCTGCGCACCGCCGACACCATAGGCCAGCTGGAGCAGCAGTGCAGCCAGATTGGTGGCGTCATCAGCGTGATCCGCGGCATCGCCGAACAGACCAACCTGCTGGCCCTCAACGCCGCCATCGAAGCGGCCCGGGCCGGTGAGCAGGGTCGCGGCTTTGCAGTGGTGGCCGACGAGGTGCGGTCTCTTGCCAACCGCACCCAGGGGGCTACCGTCGAGATCCAGCAGATGATTGAACAGCTGCAATCCGGTGCCCGCGCCTCGGTCACCGCCATGTCGGCGGCCAGCCATGAAGCGCAGGAGGGGGTCGGGCTGGCGCAGGAGGCAAAGCAGGCTTTTGGCGCCATCACCGAGAAGGTGGATCGAATGGTCGATACCAACGCCATCATCGCCAGCGCCATCGAGCAGCAGGGCGCAGTGGTCAACGAGATCGAACGCAACGTGGTGCGCATCTCCGATGGCAGCGACGAGGCGTTGCAAGTGGCCAACGCCGCCCGCGATGCCGCCCGCCAGATCCACCAGCTCACCGAACAGCTGCGCGCCATGGTACAGAGCTTCGTGCTGTAACAGAGCGCTGACAAGCCGGGCTCAACGTGAGCCCGGCATTATCCCGGTCTCGCATCTCCCCACAACATCTAGGTTGAGCGGATCATTCAGAAAATCTCAGCTCCCACTTGCCGGGCAAACGCCAACAAAGTAGTCTCGAACGAAAACAAAATGCGGCATTCCCGACACGCACTCTCGATGATGTCGAGGGAAACCAAGCCGTCTGCGAACCACAGATTAAAACCAGCGTCACGTCATCTATCACCCGCTTCAAGCGAGGATTTACCCATGGCCAGATACCAGTTTTTTACCATTCCGGCATCCAATCGGCAGCAATACACCTTTATCGACATGGCATCTCCGACTTTTCTGAGTGAAAAGGCGGCACTGCTGACCCAAGGATTCGAGGTGGAGGAGGACTTTATTGACGCGACCACTCCACGGGAGGCCGTCGAGAAGTACCAATCCAATTTTCTCTATGTGGCGGATGAGATAGGCAAGTCCGATAGCAGCTACGCCGCGGCCGTCGCCATGCTGGAGATTGGCAAGGGGTTATTGGGCAATAAAAACCGCTGAGATAAGGTATAGCGGTGAAGAGTGGTGGCCATCGTGGCAACGCGCCCGATGGCCATATGGCAAGATATCAATTCGGTAAGTCAGAAGCGCCCCAGCTGCTGGAGCATCTCGATCAGCTCCTCTTCGCTGCTCGGCTCATAGGCCAGCTGAAGGCTCGGCGCGGCGCCTCCCATCAGCATATAGACGTTGGTGCTGCAGTGGTCGTAGTGATACCACTTACCGTCGATACAGACGTCGGTATAGCATCTCGGGTCCCTTTTCAGTTCCATATACACATCCTTTTGTTACATCCCATCAACATCACTCCTGACCGTAAAATAACCACCGAGGTTCACGCTTGATGCAGATCAAGGGAAGCGACTGAAAGGGACAGATATCAGCCAGATCTGTGGCCTGCGGATGCCCCGAGCCACCATAGGTTATCCGAATGAAGATGGGCCGAGTGCCCCGCCATATCGCCGGATGGCCCCCGGTAACAAAAACGGCGCCCGCAGGCGCCGTTTTTTCATCTCCCCGCCAAAGCGAGGGGCAAGCCAAAAGGCTTATTCGTCTTCCAGATAGGCGTAGCCTTGCAGGCCCAGCTCCAGCTCGTCGAGCAGGGCTTTGCGAGTGGCATCGTCCAGCGCCGGGTGAGCGGCGATCCGCTGGTAGTTTTCGCGGATCACGGACGGGTCGATGTTGACGTAACGCAGCAGCTGATCGACGGTGTCGCCGCGCACCACGTTGCGAATGTCCATCTTGCCCTCTTCGTCCAGCCACACTTCCGCGCAGTGGGTGTCACCGAACAGGTTGTGCAGATCGCCGAGGATCTCCTGATAGGCACCGACCAGGAAGAAGCCGACGTGGCACTCTTCGTTCTCGCCGTAGACCGGCATTGGCAGGGTGCTCTCGACCCCCAGACCGTCGACATAGTGCTCGACCTGACCGTCGGAGTCACAGGTGATATCCATCAGGATACCGCGACGGCTAAGCGGACGATCGAGACCAGCCAGCGGCATCACCGGGAATACCTGACCGATACCCCAAGCATCCGGCAGGGACTGGAACAGGGAGAAGTTGGCAAAGCACTTGTCCGCCAGCTTTTCACTCAGTTCGTCAGCCAGCGCACGGTGGTTGCGGTTGACCGGGTTGAGCATCTCTTTGAGCGCCAGACAGGTGTTCTGGTGCAGCATCTCGGCCCAGGCACGCTGTTCAAGGTTCAAGAGGCCCATGGTGTACTGGGTATTCACGTCACCCAAATCTGCCACCGAGTCATGGAAGATCTCCAGCAGGGAGGGATCTTCGCTGCGCAGATCCAGCCAGCCTTTCCACATGTTCTGCAGAATGGTCGGTGCATCTTCGTCCGGCGCGCTGATGTCGTTCATCTCCACCCCTTCCGCACCAATGATATTGGTGACCAGCACGGCGTGGTGAGCGGTCAGGGCACGGCCAGACTCGCTGATGATGGTCGGGTGCGGCAGATCGAACTCGCGGCAGACATCGCCGATGCCCCATACCACGTTGTTGGCGTACTCGGAGAGGCTGTAGTTGGCGGAGCAGTGGCTCTGGGAACGGGTTCCCTCGTAGTCCACACCCAGGCCGCCACCGACGTCCACGACTTCGATGTTGGCACCGAGGCGACGCAGTTCGGCGTAGAAACGGCCGCATTCGCGGATGCCGCCCTGAATGTCGCGGATATTGGCGATCTGGGAACCCAGATGGAAGTGCAGCAGTTGCAGACAATCCAGCTTGCCCAGCCCGCGCAGACGCTCGATCAGCGCCAGGATCTGGGAGGCGGAGAGACCAAATTTGGACATGGAGCCACCGCTCGATTCCCACATGCCGGAGCCGGTGGACGCGAGCTTGGCACGCACCCCGATGTTGGGCTTGATGTTGAGACGAGCTGACTCGTCCAGCACCATTTCCAGTTCGGAGGGCTTCTCCACCACGATGTAGACCTTGTGGCCCATCAAGTTGCCCAAGAGGGCGTGGCGGATATATTCGCGGTCTTTGTAACCGTTGCAGACGATCACCGAGCCTTGCTCATGGTGATGGGACAGCACGGCCAGCAGTTCCGGTTTGGAACCAGCTTCCAGGCCAAGCCGGGGCTTGTCGCTGTAGGACTGGCTGATGGTCTCGATGACACGACGCTGCTGGTTTACCTTGATCGGGTAAACGCAGAGGTAGTCCCCTTCATAGCCAGACTTCTCGATGGCCTGACCAAAGGCGTTGAACAGCGCATCGACCCGACTCTTGAGAATGTCAGGGAAGCGCAGCAACACGGGGGTGGTCAGCCCGGACTGACGCAACTGTTCGATGGCGTCAGAGAGCACGATATGCGCGTCAGGGCGTGATTTGTCGGGGGCGACGGTCACATGACCGGCGTCATTGATATTGAAAAAACCCGCACCCCAGTAGGGAACGTTGTAGACCTTCAAGGAGTCCTTGCTGGACCAGTTAGTCATGGGCTATGCCTCGCAAATGAGCGACCCAAAGTCGCCTTCGTTACCCTCAATCACATCCAGACCATCTAGTGCAGAGTACGGCGGGCGCTGCCATCACGAGACGCAGACACCCAAACCAACGCTTTGCACATCGCGGCAAGCCAGAGGCTGCCTGGTGGATCTTGGGGAAGTAACGAGTCTTGATGTGGGGCTGGTGGCTTTACATCAAGCTCAACGGTATGCGGTGCCACTATGCCGTAGCGCCGCGGTACTTTGATGACAGACGACATCAGCCACGCCGTCAGTTCATCATTCGGCAGCGATCCCGACAGAAGGAGAGGGTTCCAAGGAAGAGAAGCGAAGGCGCCAGCACGCATGCGTGTTGATAGACGACAACAACCACAGCCCACCTCACCGTCAGTGACCGCCCATGACAAGGGAAGATGATGAGCCGCTGGCCCACTCGGTCAAATGAAGGATGAGAGTCTGTTGTTCTCCCTGATACCGGAGCCTAACCGGTATTAAAGAAACCATTCCCCAGCAGTGTCTGTCGTTTCTGCGTGCCTCGCCCTATAGGCGTATGATCGGTCGGGTTTCTGGCGGCTCTGCCTGCTTCAGGGTTGCCCTTGGATCGGCGCGGAGTGTACACACTTACCGCGGGCAGTGACAATAAAAAATAGTGTTCAAAATCCCCTTTTAATAAGTCGATCAAATCTTGCTGGCGGGCAGGCGGGCTCTGGGATGGCGCAGGTTATGCGACAGCCCGATTCCCCCTTGAAAAGTGTGCGAAAACGCCATGGTTGGGCTGACGCCTTGCTGTGCGGTCGCTGAGGGGAATTTGGCCGCCTCCGCCAGCGCCTAAATATTGCAATAAATGCCACATTTATGCGATCTCCCTCCCGGACGTTGCCCCGCGCGCCGCACATTCGCCGCTCTTCCCTTGCGTCAAAAAATGGGAAAAACCTGCGCTGACGCAATGAGTGTCCCGCACGGATTGGCCACAATGACCGCTCACAATCGGTTAGAGGCTGACTAATGGATACCCTGCTTGAGCGTTTTCTGCGTTACGTAACTTTTCATACCCGCTCCGATGAGACCAATCCAGCCTGCCCCAGCAGCGAAGGCCAGCTGATCTTTGCCCGTGCCCTGCAAGAAGAGATGAAGGCGCTGGGGCTAAGCCAGGTCACCCTGGATGAAAACGGCTACCTCACCGGCTGCCTGCCGGGCAACCAGCCGGACGCCCCCGCCATCGGCCTGATTGCCCACATGGACACCGCCGACTACGAGGCGGAGCACGTAGTACCGCAAATCATCGAAAACTATCAGGGCGGCGACATCTGCCTTGGCAAGGGTGACGAGGTGCTTGCCATCCGTGACTACCGCTTCCTGAAAAACTATCTGGGTCAGGATCTCATCACCACCGACGGCACCACCTTGCTTGGCGCCGACGACAAGGCGGGCATCGCCGAGATCCTCACCGCCATCGACCACCTGCAGACCCACCCCGAGATCCCGCGCGGCGATATCTGGATCGGCTTTACCCCGGATGAAGAGATTGGCCGCGGCGCCAACCTGTTCCCGCTGGAGAGATTCCCGGCCAAGTGGGCCTATACAGTGGATGGCGGCGAACTGGGCGAGCTGGAGTATGAAAACTTCAACGCCGCCAGCGCCACGGTGCGTTTTATCGGCAATAACGTCCACCCCGGCACCGCCAAGGGGAGCATGATCAACAGCCAGACTCTGGCCGCCCGCTTCCACGCTGCCATGCCTGCCGAGCAGACCCCGGAGTGCACCGAAGGGTATGAGGGCTTCTTCCATCTGGCCCAGATGAGCGGCACCGTGGAGGAGAGCACCCTCCACTACATCATCCGTGACTTCGACGACGAGCACTTCGCCGCACGCAAAGCCGAGATGCAGAACCGGGTGGCAGCCCTGCTGGCCGAGTATCCCAAGGCCCGCATCGAGCTGACCCTGACCGACAGCTATCGCAACATGCGCAGCCAGATCGAGCCGCACATGCATATCGTCGAGCTGGCCAAGGCCGCCATGGAGGCCGCCGACGTGGTGCCGAAGATCAAGCCCATTCGCGGCGGTACCGATGGCGCCCGTCTCTCCTTTATGGGCCTGCCCTGCCCCAACCTCTTCACCGGTGGCCACAACTTCCACGGCAAGCACGAGTTCATCCCGCTGCAGTCCATGGAGAAATCGGTCGCCACCCTGGTGGAGCTGGTGCGCCTCACCGCAGCCTGGCGCGGCTAATCGATTACCATGACAACCAAGGGGGGAGCCGGTTAACCGGCTCCCCCCTTGCTATCTGGCCATCACCCATCAAGAAAGGGAAACCGGGGAGGGTCGCTCAGGAGCAACTGGCCGCCGCTGCCATCAAACTGTCATCCCGCTGACATGTCGCGGGAACAGTGTCACATCATGCTGGGAGCAACGGATCGCCGGAGCCCCCCAGATGTTCACTATCGATACCCTGCTGACCCAGCACTTCCCCCGCCTGCTTGGCTATCCCCTGCTTACCCCGTTGTTCAAGCGGCTGCTGGGCTGGCTGCTCAACGAGCAGGCCTTTGCCGCCTTTGCCTCCCGCTACCCGCACCTGCGCGGCCTCGACTTTGTCGAGCAGGCGCTGACCCAGCTCGATTTCGACTATCGGGTCAGCGAGGCGCAACTGGAGCATATTCCCGCCAGCGGCCGGGTCATTCTTGTCGCCAACCACCCCATCGGCTCGCTGGACGGACTGGCGCTGCTACAACTGCTCGGTCGCATTCGCCCCGATGTGAAGATCGTCGCCAACCAGCTGCTGGCCCAACTCGCGCCGCTGCGCCCTCTGCTATTGCCGGTAGACAATATGGAGGGCAAGACCGATCGACAGGCCATCCTCGCCATGAACGAACACCTCGCCCATGAAGGGGCGCTGGTGATCTTCCCCGCAGGTGAAGTCTCGCGGCTTGGCCTCAAGGGGGTGAAAGATGGCCCCTGGCAGGCAGGCTTTATCAAGCTGGCCCAGCGCACCCGCACCCCGCTGGTGCCCATCCATCTGGGGGGGCGCAACAGCCTCTGGTTCTATCTCGCCTCCTGGCTCAACAAGACCGCCTCCGCCCTGTTGCTGGTGCGCCAGCTGTTTCGCCAGCAGGGGCAGACCCTGCCGGTGACCATAGGAGCGCGCATTCCGCTCGGCAGTTTTCAGGAGCTGCCCGCCAAGACGGCGGCGCGGCTGGTGCGCAACCACCTCTACCGGATTGGCCGTGGCAAGGCAGGGCGCCTGCAGACCGAGGCTCCCATCGCCCTGCCGGAGGATCGCCGCCAGCTCAAACAGGCCATCGAAAGCTGCGAGCAGCTCGGCACCACCCCGGATGGTCAGGGGATCTACCTCTACCGCCGCCATGAACTGAGTCACTCGGTGATCCTGCGCGAGCTGGGGCGACTGCGGGAGATCGCCTTTCGCGCAGTGGGGGAAGGGTCTGGCAAGCGGCGGGATCTCGATGGTTTTGACAACGACTATCACCACCTGATCCTCTGGGATCCGGCCCGACTCGACATTATCGGCGCCTACCGGTTCGCCCCGGTGGCGGAGCTGCTGGCCAGCAAGGGGAAGGATGGTATCTACAGCCACACCCTGTTCGGCTTTGAGGATAAGCTGCTGCCCCAGCTGGAGCAGGCCATCGAGCTTGGCCGCAGCTTTATCCAGCCCGCCTACTGGGGCAAGCGGGGGCTCGATTATCTCTGGTTCGGCATCGGTGCCTATCTGGCCCGCTATCCCCGCTACCGCTATCTGTTTGGTCCGGTGTCGCTCTCCGGCAGCCTGCCGCCGGCGGCCAAGGATCTGCTGGTGAGCTTCTACCGCCAGCACTTTGCCCCCGAGCTGGCGCTAGCCCCCTCCCGCCGTCCCTACCCCGAGACGCAACCTCTGTTCGAGGGGGTGGATTACGGCGCCGATCTCAAAGCACTCAAGGCCCGCCTCGACAATCTGGGCTGCGCCATCCCTACCCTCTACAAGCAGTATTCCGAGCTGTGCGAGCCGGGCGGGGTGCAGTTTATGGACTTTGGTATCGACCCCGACTTCAACCACTGCATCGACGGGCTGGTGTGGGTCGATGTGAGCCGCATCAAGTCCCACAAGCGGGCCCGCTATATTGGCAGCCATCTGGCCGAGCCGCGCTCATAGCCCTGCAGGCACCAGGCAAACAGCCAAAGGCAAAAAAGGAGAGAGAGGCCATCGCCTCCCTCTCCTTTCGCTCTCATGCTCAGCACCTTTTCGAGGCGCTCGGCCCATCAGGCGTTACTCGGCCGCCTTGCGATCCGAGTGGCCGAGATCCCGATCAGGGGCGATGACATCGCGCACCCGCTGCTTGATCTCCTTGGCCTCGGGGAAGCCGTCATCGACCACCCGATCCCACACCTGCACCCCGCCCACCAGAATGCGGAACTCCCCCTTGCTGGCCGGCACCAGCGCCACCTCCCCCAGATCGCTGTCGAAGGTGGATAGCAGCTCCTGCGCCAGCCAGGCGGCGCGCAGCATCCAGCGACAGAGGGTGCAGTAGCGGATTTCGATGCGGGGTTTGCTGATCAGGGTTTCAGACTCGGTCATGAGTGACTCCATAAAAAAAGCGGCCAATGGCGGGAAGTGGCGTACTGCCGCCCAATGGCCGATCCCGGCTCGGTCAAATCAGTGCTGATCAACCCCATGAAAATCGGCCAGCCAATGGCGGGCAATGGTACGCATCGCCGATTCTGGCAGCTCGAACAGGCCGGGAGCAAGAGGGCCTGCCGCCAGCATCCGGATCCCTTCCATGATCTCCGCCAGCACCAGATAGACATATTCGCCAATCACGGCGCCATGGACGAAGTTGACCGCCTCGCCCCGGTTGAGCAGGTAGATCTGGGTACCATCCGGCCGGTTGAGGGCCAGCACATGGGGGCACACCTCTTCGCTCGGCCACGGCAACTGGGCCAGCGAGAAGGCGAACTCGTCGTCAGCCGAGGTGACCGAGGCCACCATGGTGCCGGGGCGCAGCGCCTGCAGATCCGCCAAATCCAGCGAGCCGTTGCCGGTGGAGCAGATCACCAGCTCGGCACGGCTCAACGCCTCGGCCTTGGTGATCAGGCGAAAACCGTGAGAGAGCGCTTCGACCTGTCGCAGCACATCGGTCTCCACCAGCCCGAGATGGAGGTTGCGACAGCGCAGGTCGCGGGCGATGCTGCGCCCCACCTTGCCATAGCCAAACAGCACGGCTTCGCAGACGTTGAAAGTACGGTTGAGGTTGCGGGCCAGCGACTCCGCGGAGTAGACCACGCTCAAACCAATCTGGATATCCTCGGCCTGCTTGAGGGGGCTGCGCGCCACCGACACCACAGGGGTCGCCAGCACCTCCTGCTCATAGCGTTGATGGCCGTTCTCGGTCATCTCCACCACCCCGAGGAAACGGGGGCCGAAGTATTCACTCAAGATCACCTGGGTTTTGGCAAAGTAACCGCCTATATCGAGGATCAGCAACCGCTCGTGGGGGGCCACCAGCGGCGCAATCTGCTGGATGATGCTGTCGGGTTCATTGGTCCAGCGTCGGTTGAGGGGCAGCACCGGATAGTGCTGGGATACCCACTCCAGGGTCGGACCGTGTACCGATTTCGGTTTGGGCAAAATGGCGCCAATCCGTCCAATCTGACCGAGAGCGTCGATAAAACGGGGGCGATCGGGAAGCAGGTGAGTGACCAGCAGAATGCAGAGACCGTCGATACGTCCCTGTCCGGTGAAATGGCGAAAAAACAGATGCTCAGATCCTTGACTGCGCAACTGTGGCCTCCTTATGTGCCGCAAAGCAGGCAAACAGAACCCGGCGCGGCCGGGTTCTGTGTGTGTCCAAATAAAATGAAAATCCTTTTTATCTGAAACACATAGGGGGCTCAATCATTATCTGCCAAGAGTATGAGCAGGTATGCAAAAATGGCGCCATTTGACCATTTTCCACACAAGTATCAGTACAAAGAAGCAACAGGCCAGACCCACCATAGGCTGAGCCCGGTTCCCGCGGCAGCGAGCAGGATCAGCCCACTCCAACGCACTGGCCAGGGTTTGTCACGTAACGCCCACTCCAGCAGCGGCAGCAACCAGACCGGCAGCAACACCACCAGCGGCACCTCCACATATTGCCAGGCCAGCATTTGGACGAAGGCGAGGGCCAGCGCCAGACCGGCGGGTGCTACCTTGATGTCAACAAAGGTGGCAAGCAGGGCGCGAAAACCGGCGAAAGCGGCCAGCGCACCGGCCAGCTGGGCAATCAGCAGACTGCCATCGATGCCGATCACCAGTGCCAACCAGATAAAGCCGAGGGCAAACCCGAGCCCTTCGCGGCTGTCACAGCGCAAGGTGCTCCAGCCAAACCAGAGGATGGCGGGCAGTAGCGCCAGCCAGATCCCGGGTTCGCTCGCCAGTACCGAGGCCAATCCCTGCCACCACACCAGCGCACTGAACACCGCAAAGAGCAGCAGTGAACCGCGCAGATCGTTCACCTGAGCCGCAATGGCGGGCACCAGCAGGGTCAGCGGCAGCCACTGCCACGCCTTGGCCGGAATACCATAGAGACCGCCGAGCAATGAGCCCACCAGCCAGAGCGCCAGCGCGCCCCACAGATAACCCAGTCGCGGCCAGCGCCACGATAGCAAAGCGGCTCCCAGAGGAGCCGCCAGGGTTTGCAGCAGAAGTTCCGCGCCCATTACTTGCGCACGCCTTCGACAAACAGGTTGATGTTCATCTCGTCCGGAATGCCGGGCAGCATGTAGCTCACGCCAAAGTCACTGCGCTTGATGGTGGTGGAGGCGTTGAAGCCGCTGCGGTAACCGCCCCAGGGATCCTTGCCCTCACCGATCTTGACCAGATCGAAGGCCACTTCCTTGGAGACACCGTGCAGAGTCAGGGTCCCTTTCAGCACGCCTTTATCCTTGGTGCCCTCGTAAGCGGAGCTGACGAAGGTCATCTTGGGATACTGCTTCACGTCGAGGAAGTCCGGACTGCGCAGGTGCTTGTCGCGGGCCTCGTGATTGGAGTCGACGCTGGCGGCATCCACTTCAAAGCTCGCCTTGGCGGCCGCCGGGTTGGCGTCATCCATGCTGAAGGTGCCGCTGAAGGTGTTGAAGCGACCCACCAGCTCGGAGAAGCCCAGGTGACCCACCTTGAACTGCACCGTGGTGTGCGCCGCATCCACATCGTAATCCGCCGCCATCAGAGGGGTAGCCATAAACAGGCAGGAGGCCAGCAGAGCCTTGGTCATTTTCATCCGTTCGTTCCTTCATCTTGGGGTTCACATCAGTGGTTAAAATGCTAACCTCGTTCTGAAGATGAATAATCAGTGATTTATTAAATTCATTATTTACTGAGGATGGAAAATGGACCAGATCGCCGCCATGCGTACCTTTATCAAGGTGGTGGAGTGCCAGAGCTTTACCAAGGCCGCCAACCAGCTCGGCATCTCGGTCGCCATGGCCTCCAAGCTAATGCAGCAGCTGGAGGAGTCCCTCGCCACCCGGCTGCTGTCGCGCACCACTCGTCAGGTCAATCCCACCGAAGCGGGCCAGTTCTACTACCAGCGCTCCCTCGCCCTGCTGGCAGAGCTGGAAGAGACCCACAGCCAGCTGACCCACCACAACCAGCAGCCCAACGGCACCCTCAAGCTCTCGGTGCCGATGGACTTTGGCTATCTGCACCTCTCCCCCGCCCTGCCGCTGTTTCGCCAGCGCTTTCCCGACCTCAAGCTCGATATCGAGTACAGCGACCGGCGGGTAGCACTGGTGGAGGAAGGGTTCGATCTGGCGCTGCGGATCGGCCACCTCAGCGACTCCTCGCTGGTGGCGCGCCAGCTTGCCACCATTCGGATCGAGCTTTGTGCCAGCCCCGCCTATCTGGCGCGCAAGGGCAGACCGGAAAAACCCGAGGATCTCAAACAGCACGACTGTCTGATCTACACCCTGACCCAGCCGGAGTGGCACTTCAAACGGGGAAGCGAGCAGCAGAGCATCCGGCCACAGGGGCCACTGCGGGCCAACAATGGGGTGGCGCTGACCCGCGCCGCTTGTGATGATCAGGGCATCATATTGCAGCCCACTTTTATCGTGGGGGAGGCCCTGCGGTCAGGGCAGCTGGTCAGCCTGCTGCCAGAGTGGGACAAGGGAGATGTGGGACTTTATGCGGTCTATCCGCACCGCCGCTTCGTCTCGGCCAAGGTGCGCTGCTTTATCGAGTTCGTGCAGGAGCGCTATCTCGCCCCGCAACAGTGGGATAAGCCGTGATGATTGTCAGAGCAGAGAGTACGGCCTGACTGTCCGGCCTGCTGGCCCGGCTTGCAACCTAGCGCTGGCAAGGGGCCGCGGCCGGAACCAGCTTCGCCAGCAGACGCTCCTGCTCGAGGCTTAGCTGCCAGCGTGGCAGTCGGGTGCGTATCACCGACAACTGCGGCTCACTCAGGGCATAGGGGAGCGCCACTTCAATCTCGGGGCAGTCAAACATGGCGGCCAGCTGCAGGATCAAAATGAGGTTTGCCTCGTCGGTCTTGTGCTTGTTGACCCGTTTGCGGATCTCGTGGCGCAGCTGGGTTTCGGGGTCCTGGGTCATCGCCTGCCAGCCGAAACCGAACAACGGCACCAGCGCGCTGACAATCCCCAGCGCCGTCATCGGCTGCTTGGGGGGATGATAAAGTGCGTTGAGATCCAGCAGAACAGGATTCTGACGAACCTCACCCCCACCAAATAAAATCGTTTTCGTCATTGGATTACCCGTTATATTCCACTAGACTGCGCCGCATATTTTACCCCGATATGCCAACGAGGTGCTGATGCTAAGCGATATCGAGATCTCCCGCCAGTCCCCCCGTCTCTCCATTCACGCGCTGGCCGAACGCCTCGCCATCCCCCAGCGCCTGCTCAGCCCTCATGGCCACTACAAAGGCAAACTCAGCCTCGACCTGCTCACGTCTCAGCCCACACAGAGCGGCAAGCTGGTACTGGTGAGCGCCATCACCCCTACCCCGCTCGGTGAAGGGAAAACGGTGACCACCCTTGGCCTCTCCATGGGGCTCAACCATATCGGCCAGCCCAGCATCGCCACTATCCGCCAACCGAGCCTCGGCCCGGTATTCGGGGTCAAGGGGGGGGCTGCCGGTGGCGGCCACGCCCAGGTGGTGCCGATGGAGGAGATGAACCTCCACCTCACCGGCGATTTTCACGCCCTGACTGCAGCCCACAATCTGGCGGCGGCAGCCCTCGATGCCCGCCTGTTCCATGAGCGCAAACTCGGCGACCAGTTCACCACCAAAACCGGCCTGCCGCGGCTCGATATCGATGCAGATAACATCCTCTGGCCGCGCACCCTCGACATGAATGACCGCGCCCTGCGCCACCTCACGATTGGGCAGGGGGGCGCTGCCGATGGTGTGGAGCGCAGCGATCGCTTCGTCATCACCGCCGCCTCCGAGCTGATGGCCATTCTGGCGCTGGCGAGCGAGCTGAAAGACCTGCGCCAGCGCATCGGCCGCATCCAGCTGGCCCGCGATATCCACGGCAAGCCCATTACCGCCGAACAGCTGGAAGTGGCGGGCGCCATGACGGTGCTGCTCAAAGATGCGCTGCAACCGACCCTGATGCAGACCACCGAGCAGACGCCGGTGCTGGTGCACGCCGGCCCCTTTGCCAACATCGCCCACGGCAACTCCTCGGTGATCGCCGATCGCATCGCCCTTGGCCTGACCGACTATGTGGTGACCGAAGCAGGTTTTGGCTCCGACATGGGGCTGGAGAAGTTCTTCAACATCAAGAGCCGCCAATCCGGCATTACCCCCGCCTGCGTGGTGCTGGTAGCCACGGTGCGCGGTCTCAAGGCCAACAGCGGTCTGCTCGATATCCGTCCGGGCCAGCCGCTACCAGCCAGCCTGCAGGGGGAAGATCTGCCGACCCTCAAGCAGGGCTGCGCCAACCTCGCCTGGCATATCCGGAACGCCCGCCGCTACGGGGTGCCGGTGGTGGTCGCCATCAACCGCTTCCCCACCGACAGCGAGGCCGAACTGGCGCTGCTGGCCCATGAAGCGCAGCAAGCCGGTGCCTGTGGCGCGGCCATCTCCAACGCCTTCACCCAGGGTGGTGCCGGTGCCAGCGAGCTGGCCCGCGCCGTGGTCGCCGCCTGCGAGCAACCCGGCAAGGTGAAACTGCTCTACCCCGACGAGGCGAGCCTCGACGCCAAACTGGCGACCCTGGTGGAGTGCGGCTACGGCGGCCGCGGAGTGCAGCTCTCCGACAAAGCCCGCCAGCAGCTGGCCCAGCTCTCCGCCGAAGGGTGGGATCACTTGCCCATCTGCGTGGCCAAGACGCCGCTCTCCATCAGCCACGACCCAGCCCTCAAAGGGGTGCCGACCGATTTCGAGGTGCCCATCGACGAGGTGAAGCTCTGCGCCGGTGCCGGGTTCGTCTATGCGCTGGCGGGCCCCATCATGACCATGCCGGGGCTGGGCAGTCTGCCTGCCTATCGCCATATCGATATCGATGAGAACGGCGAGATAGTCGGCCTGAGCTGAGCCCTTCCACAACGCCAGAAACAACAAGGCCCCGCCAATTGGCGGGGCCTTCTGTTATCCATGCATCGACCCTTAGAGGGTGAAGCGCTGGGTCATATGGTGCAGGGTGTTGGCCAGCTTGCTCAGCTCGACGCAAGCCTGGGCGATCTGATGAGCGCCCTGGGCATTCTCGTCAGCGGCATTGTGAATGTTGACGATGCTGCGGTTGAGCTCTTCGGTCACCGCGTTCTGCTCTTCGGTGGCGGTGGCGATCAGGGTGTTCATGTCGGTGATGCGCACCACGGCACCGTTGATGGTCTCGATACTGGTACCAGCATCCCGTGCCAGACCGACACTCTCCTGCATCTGGTGACGACTCAGCTGCATGGCGTTGCCCGCCTCGGCGGCGCGGCTCTGCAAGAGCTCGATCATCTTGCTGATCTCGGCGGTGGAGTCCTGGGTACGCTGGGCCAATGAACGCACTTCATCCGCAACGACCGCAAAACCACGACCCTGCTCACCGGCACGGGCCGCTTCGATGGCGGCGTTAAGGGCCAGCAGATTGGTCTGACCGGCGATATCGCGGATCACATCCAGCACCACGCTGATGTTGGCGCTGTCGGCCTCCAGCTGCTGCACCACTATGCCCGCCTGTTCAATCTTGACCGACACCTCTTCGATGCTGGTAATCGAGCTGCGCACCACTTCGCTGCCAGCAGCGGAGGTGCGGGAGGCATCCTTGGCGGCGCTCATGGCATCCGTGGTGTTGCGGGCTACTTCGTTGACGGTGGACTGCATCTCATTCATGGCAGTCGCCACCTGGGAGACTTCGTTCTGCTGGATGGCCATGCCGCTGGCAGACTGGCTGGAGATGGCGCTCACCTCCTCCACCGCACTGCTGAGTTGGCTCACGGAGCCAGCGATCTCGCTCACCAGATCGGAGAGGGAGCCCTGCATCCGGTTGATGGCGGAACCCAGCTGGCCCAGTTCGTCGCGGTTGAAGCGGCTGTCGCGGATCCACTGCTGCAGTTCGCCCTGACCCAGATCGCCATTGGCAATACGCTGGGCCTGACGGGCCAGCATGATCAGCGGGTCGCGGATCTGGCGAGTCAGTACCACTGAGAGCACCACCACAAGGATCAGACCAATCACCAGCGCGATTGTGACACTCAGATTGGCGGATTGATAAGAGTCGACAATGTCACTGCGGGATTCAGACGCATAACCATGGTTAATCTGGATCAGGGAGGCCACTGACTTGCTCAGCGCGGTGTAAAGGGGAACCCCCTCCTCAAGGAAGATGCGTTGGGCTTCGGCAAGCTGATCGCTGTCTTGCAGCTGTGTGACTCGCTGGTGCAGGGCGACGTAACGATCCCAATCAGATTTCACCGTATCGAAGGTACGGCGCTCCGCCACATCCTCAGGCCAGATCGTCTTGTCATGGGCAATCAGCTGCTGCGCGATCGAGTTAAGTTGTTGACTGGCAATATTCCGATATTCAGCCCTTTTCAGCGGCTCGGCGGCCACCACGAAATAACCCAGCTCATAACGACGCAACTCACCGAGAGAATCCCCGATCGCGCTGGTGCGATTGACCGCTGGCAAGATGCTGTCGGTAAACCGGATGGCAACATCATTCATGTTGCCAAACTGGACAAGGGCAAAACCGCCGATAAAGGCGACCATCAAACCGAGCACGGCAAAGCCGGCGGTGAGTTTTTTACCTATGGTCATGGTACTGGTATTCATGGGATATCCTGGTGGTCGTTAAATTCGTAGCACTCGTCCGGTTCACGCCCTCCTGACATGAACTATCTGGCCACCTGTTCAGTGGTGCACCATCCAACCTTGATGAATATCTCTGAATTCCATGAGGGGCAGCGAGAGCCGTGAGGGGGCGCTAGAGTAACCGGATTGTGACGGTTCGGAAAGAGTCTGACCGGTTACTTTTTGTAAGGTGAAAACGAGGTTTTTTTCGTGTTCGATTAAATATACCGCTCAGATGAATAAATCGGAAAAATGCATAACGTTTGCATAAGGCAAGCAGCGCGGGTCAAGCCGTTACAGGCCGCCACTCTCATCCGGGACCAATGAAAAACGCCAGCAATGGCTGCTGGCGTCTCGTTTATTCAGCAAGGCGGTTACAAAACAACCGCCATCTTATCCGCGCAGGCCGCCCAGAAATTCGGCCCGGGTATCGGGCTGGGTCTTGAACACCCCGCCGAGGGAGGTGGTGGTGGTGTAAGAAGTCGAATCCATCACTCCGCGCGCCTTGACGCAGTAGTGGGTCGCCTTGATGCTGATGGCCACATCCTTGGTACCGAGCAGGGTCTGCAGTGCCAGCAGGATCTGCTGGGTCAGCCGCTCCTGCACCTGGGGACGGCGGGCGAAGAACTGCACGATGCGGTTGATTTTCGACAGGCCAATCACCTTGCCGCGAGGGATATAGGCCACATGTGCCATGCCATCGATGGTGACGAAGTGGTGTTCGCAGGTGCTGGTGAGGCTGATGTCCCGCACCATGATCATCTCGTCCACCTGCATCTTGTTCTCGATCACCGTCACCTTGGGGAAGGTGGAATAATCGAGGCCGGAGAAGATCTCGTTGACGTACATCTTGGCGATGCGGTGCGGTGTCTCGGCCAGACTGTCATCGGCCAAATCCAGCCCCAGTGTCTCCATGATGGAGCGCATATGGCCTTCGATCTTCTCCCGCTTCTGCTGACTGTTCAGCTCGTTGGCAACCAGGGGGGTTTCCAGTCCCTGGGCTTCGAGGGCAGCCCTGACCAGCAAGGCTTCCGGACTTAAGGTTGTCATTGTCTTTTCTCCCACGCTCAGGGACTGTGAGGGCAGCTCAAGGAGCAACCCATTATGTAATGGCGGCGCACAGGGCCGACGGCATCGCTGTAATGGTAGCCACATGAGATGTGGTGGCCATCTGTTATGGCGGCATAGTAAACGGCCATTGCCGCCAAGATTCAAGTCAACTTGTGCGTCACCTCATACTTTATGGCCATCTACCCCCGTTTTTGCGCCGATTACCCCGAGATTCCCTCGAGATAACCTGCCCATCCCCGGGGAATTTTGTGATAATCCCGCCTTCAATCATAGAAAGAGGTCATGACGATGGGATTTGATACCAGCGGACTACTCCCCTTAAGCGATGCCCTGCAAGGGATGCTGGAACAACTTGCCTGCTGCTGCAACAGCGAGCAGTTGCCCCTGCCAGATGCCCTTGGCCGGGTACTAGCCTGTGATATCGCCTCCCCACTCGCCGTGCCCCCCTTCGACAACTCTGCCATGGACGGTTATGCCGTACGCCTTGCGGATCTCGCCAGCGGCACCCCGCTCATCATGGCGGGCAAAGCGTTTGCCGGTCAGCCCTATCAGGGTGAATGGCCCGCTGGCCACTGCGTGCGTATCATGACAGGTGCTCCGGTACCGGCTGGTACGGATGCAGTGGTGATGCAGGAAGAAACGCAGGCCGACGGCGATCGGATCACTTTTCTGGCACAACCCGAACCGGGCCAGAATATCCGCCGCGCCGGCAGCGATATCGGCAAGGACGCCTGCGTGCTGCCAGCCGGTACTCGCCTCACCCCGCGCGAAATGCCACTGCTGGCCTCTCTCGGCGTGGCTACCGTCACGGTGCGTCGCCCGCTGAAAGTGGCCATCTTCAGCACCGGTGATGAGCTCAAACCGGTTGGTACCCCGCTCGCCCACGGCGATATCTATGACTCCAACCGCTATGGCGTACGGGCCATGCTGGCGCGCATGGGCTGCGACTGCCTCGACCTTGGCATCATCCCCGACGATCCCGCCCAGCTACGCGCCGCCTTTATCCGCGCCGACGAAGAGGCCGATGTACTCATCACCACCGGCGGCGTCTCGGTGGGGGAAGCGGACTTCACCAAACAACTGCTGGACGAGCTCGGGGAGATTGGCTTCTGGAAGCTGGCCATCAAGCCGGGCAAGCCGTTTGCTTTTGGCCGTCTGCCCCGCGCCTGGTTCTTCGGCCTGCCGGGCAACCCCGTCTCCGCCATGGTCACCTTCGATCAGCTGGTGCAACCGGCGCTGGCCAAGCTGGCGGGCCGGCACTTTGAGCGCCCGCTCCAGCTGCAAGCCATTGCGGCCGAGCCACTCAAAAAGAGCCCGGGCCGACTCGACTTCCAGCGCGGCATCCTGAGTCAGGGACCGAACGGCATCGAGGTGCGCAGCACCGGCTCGCAGGACTCCGCCGTGTTCAGCTCCCTGTCGCGAGCCAACTGCTACATCGTTCTTGAGCGCGAGCGGGGCCGCGTCGCCGCGGGCGAGACGGTGACCGTGGAGCCATTCGGGGGATTGCTGCTGTGAGCGAGATCCTGAGCGACGCCGAACTGCTGCGCTACAACCGCCAGATCATCCTCAAATCCTTCGACTTCGAGGGACAGGAGGCGCTCAAGCAGGCCAGGGTGCTGGTGATCGGCGCCGGTGGCCTTGGTTGCGCCGCCAGCCAGTATCTGGCGGTGGCCGGGGTTGGCCAGCTCACCCTGGTCGATTTCGACAAGGTGGAGCTCTCCAACCTGCAGCGTCAGGTGCTGCACAACGATGAGCGCATCGGTCACTACAAGGTGGACTCAGCAGCGCAGTCGCTTCGTGCCCTCAACCCCTGGCTCAAGGTGGAGACCCACGCTGCCGTGGCCGATGAGGCGCTGCTCGATACCCAGCTGCCCCGACATCAGTTGGTGCTCGATTGCACCGACAACCTGGCCATTCGCAACCTGCTGAATCAAAAGGCACGCCAGCACAAGGTGCCGCTGGTCAGTGGCGCCGCAATCCGGCTGGAGGGACAGCTATGCAGCTTCACCTGGCAGGAAGATGAACCCTGCTACGCCTGCCTCAGCGCCCTGTTTGGCGAGCAGGCCCTCACCTGCGTCGAAGCCGGTGTACTCGCCCCCGTGGTGGGATTGGTGGGCAGCCTGCAAGCACTGGAAGCTATCAAGCTCTTGGCAGGCATGGGCAAAAGCTACAGCGGCCGCCTGCTGATGATCGACGGCCTGAGCGGCACCTTCCGCGAGATGAAGCTGCCCAAGCGCCCCGACTGCCCCGTCTGCTCCCATCCTTGACGCAAACGGGATCAAAAAAGCCGAACCCTGTGGTTCGGCTTTTTGGTACCTGCACCTAACAACCCCTTCCTCAATGGGTCGTGAGGATCCGTTGCAACAGGTGATTAAAGCCCGAGGGGTCTTCCGCAGGCCAGGCGTGGTGGCCGTTGGGGGTGTGGATGGTGGCGTTGGGCAAGGCGGCAAACTGCTCTACCCGTTTGGCCAGCGGCAGGTAGTCGTGACTGGTGGAGATGATGGCCACCGGCTGCCAGATGGAGCCAAGCCGGGCGCGCACCGACCAGCCCGGTAGCGCCTCCAGCAGCGCCTTGTAGGTTTTCTTTTTATTGCGCACGAAACGCAGCCGGAAGGTATGACGCACCTGCGCCAGATCCGGGCCCGGGAAGAGCTCGCGTCCCAGCCACCAGGCGAGCGGGCGCATGCCAAACCAGCGCAGCCATTTGAGGCGCTGGGCGTAACGCTCCTGCTCTTTGGGTGTTTCCAGCAGAAACTCGCTAAAACCGTTGACCAGCACCAGCCCCTGCACCTTGTGGGGCAGTTGCAGCGCCAGCTCCAGCGCTACCATGGCTCCCAGCGACAATCCCACCACCCAGGCGGGTTCTGGCTGCTCGTCGAGCCAGTTCACCACATCGGCTGCCAGGGTCGCCACATCGAACGGCCCCTCCTGCATGCTCTGGCCGTGGCCGCGCAAGTCCAGCGCCACCACCCGGTACTGTTCGGAAAACCGTTCGATCTGCGCCTGCCAGTCGAGGCTCGAGGAGCCCAGCCCATGCAGCAGCAACAGCAAAGGGCCCTCCCCCGCACTGCGCAGGGCAAGACCATTGAATTTCATCACCTGATTGCGGCGCATCAGTGTATTGCCTCTCGACTCATCACCTGAACCATCTCTCGTTGTTATGTTGCCCGTGGCCATCCTGCCACGTTATCAGCACAGCGCCCAATCAGCCTTCGCTGACCAGACTCACCGCCTTGATGTAAGCGTAGATCTGCAGCTCCGGCACCAGCGCCAGCCGCCTGGCGGAGCGGCTGGTGATCCGGGCCAGCAGTATCTGCTCACCCAGCGCCAACTGCAACAGGGTCTGGCCGGGGCGCACCTCGCGCACCGCCAGCAGACGGGTGACGAGACAGTTGGAGAGACTGGAGTGCTCGATAGGTGCTGTAGCAATCACCACATCCCGCCCGGCCACCTTGATCTGCAATGGGCCGCTCTCATCCGGCACATGGGTCATGGTGACCCGCAACTGCTGCTCACCAAGCTGCAGGGTCGCCATCTGTTCGTCGTCATCATAGTGGGCCAAGGTCGCATCCAGCATCACCCCGGCATCGTCACGGCTGGCGAGTGACAGGTCGGTTCGGGCGAAAATCTCGCTCGGCCTACCTTGCGCCTCCACCCTGCCACTTTCCAGCAGCACCAGCTGATCGCAGAGCAGGCTCACCTCCTCCATGGCGTGACTGACGAAGATCATCGGGATGCCGCTCTCCTGCTGCAAGCCCTTGAGCACATGGGCCTGATGGATGCGGCTGCGTCGATCGAGCGCCGAGAAAGGCTCATCGAGCAGCAGCAGATCAGGCTCGGCCAGCAGCGCCCGCCCCAATGCTACCCGCTGGCGTTGGCCGCCAGAGAGGGCATGGGCAGGCTGCCCCAGCAGATCGGCAAAACCGAGCCGAGCCGCCAGCGCTTCGGGCTGCCAGCGCCCTCGCCCCTTGCGGGCCGCCAGTTGCAGATTGCCGAGCACCGTCAGATGGGGAAAGAGGCGCGAGTCCTGAAACACCAGCCCGATCCTGCGCGCTTCAGGCAGCAGCGCGGCGCACTCCCGATCGCGCCACCGCAAGCGATCCCCGTTTTGGCGATCGAGCCCAGCGATAATGCGCAGCAGTGTACTCTTGCCGCAGCCGGAGGGGCCGAACAGGCCGAGGATCCCCCCCAGCTCGAGGATCAGTGCGCAATCGAGGGTAAAGGGGCCAAACTCGCGCCGGGCATGGAGGTTCAGGGCATGGCGGGGCGGCACGTTCACTGGCGGAATAGTAGCTGGCTGGTTCATCCGAACACTCTCCGCTGTCTGCGCTGCAACACACCATAGACCAGCACCAGCATCACCAGCGAGAAGGCCATCAGGCCGCCCGCCAGAATATGGGCGTTCTGATAGTCCATCGCCTCCACATGATCAAACAGGGCGATGGAGAGCACCTGGGTCTCGCCGGGGATATTGCCGCCAATCATCAGCACCACGCCAAACTCCCCCAATGTATGGGCAAAGCCAAGGGCCGCCGCCATTACGAAGCTGGGCAGGGTCATCGGCAAGATGATGTGGAAGAAGCGCTCCAGCGGGCCGAGCCCCAGAGTCGCAGCAGCTTCCAGCTCCTTGTTGCCCATGTTGACGAAGGCGGAGGTGAGCGGCTGCACCACAAACGGCAGCGAATAGAGGATGGAGGCAAACAGCAGGCCGAGAAAGCTGAAGGCGAGCGGGGCGCCAAAGGTGTCGCGCCACCAAGCGCCGAAACCATATTCGGGGGAGAAGGCGAGCAGCAGATAAAAACCCAGTACCGTGGGAGGCAGCACCAACGGCAGTGCCACCAAGGCCTCAACCAGCGGCCGCAGCCGGTTCTGACTGCGCGACAGCCACCAGGCCAGCGGCGGTGCCAGCAACAGCAAAATCGCTGTGGTGCAAGCCGCAAGCTTCAGGGTGAGCCAGACCGCCAGCAGATCCCCTTCACTCATTGCCGACCTCCCGGTTGATAAATGCCCCCAACGGCATGGTATCGCTCCTTATTGCAAAGAGTGGCCGACCCGAAGGCCGACCACTCAGGGTATCGCATCAGGCCCATCCCCTTATTGGGGCAAGGCATAACCAGCTGCCTTGATCTGCGCCTGACCCGGCCCCTTGAGCCAGGCCACCAGCGCCTCGACCGCGGCACCTTTCTTCAATACCAGCCCCTGCTGCTCGATGGGGGGATAGAAGCTCGCAGGCACTGCCCAGGCTTCACCAGTCTTGCCCGCCTCAACCAGATTGGCCCAGGCGACAAAGCCCAGCTCGGCATTGCCAGTGTCGACAAATTGCCAGGTCTGGCCGATGTTGGCGCCGGTCAGCAACCGGTACTGCTTGGTATCGATCTTGAGATGGGTGAGGGTCGCCATGGCGGCTGCACCATAGGGAGCTGTGCGGGCATTGGCGATGGCGAGGTTGCCTTTCCAGCTACGCAGGGTCGCCTCGTCAGGGGCCGGCCCCCCCTTCTTCCACAGCCCCAGCTGGCCGATGGCGTAGGTGAAGCGATCGCTCCCCTTGCCCTCTTTTTCCAGCTTCTCGGGGGTCGCCGCATCGGCGGAGAGGAAGAGATCGAACGGTGCGCCGTGACTGATCTGGGTGTAGAGCACTCCGGTGGCGGCAGACGAGATGGCCAGGGTGTGGCCGGTCTTGGCGGTAAACTCCTTGCCAATACGATCTATGGTTCCCTTGAAGTTGGCAGCCACAGCCACTTTCACTTCATCGGCCTGCACGGTACCGGTATGCAAGGTGGCGGCGCAGACGCCGGCGATGACAACAGATAACAGCGGTTTCATTCCCTTTCTCCTGATGGGGCCCGCACATCCGCGCCCCTTGGCGGGGCCGTGGTTCCCGTTGAACCTGCGCCCCTCGTGATGAACAGGTCAGGCTTGCCAGCGGGCAGCGGCGGCGTTGTCGCTCTCCTTGGCCTCGACCCAGCGTTGCACACCCTCGGCGGTCAGCTCTTTTTTCCAGAACGGCGCCCGGGTTTTCAAGAAATCCATGATGAAATGGCAGGCATCAAAGGCTGCGTCGCGGTGGGCACTGCTCACCGCCACCAGCACGATTTGATCGCCAAGCCACAGCTCGCCGATACGATGAATGAGGGTACACTCCTGCAGCGGCCAGCGGCGGCGGGCCTCCTGCACGATATCGGCCAGCGCCTTCTCGGTCATACCAGGGTAGTGCTCGAGGGCCAGCCCCTTCACCTCTTCCCCCTGATTGAAGTCGCGCACCTTGCCAACAAAAGTGACGATGGCGCCACTGTCGGCGCGGGTGGCGAGGCGGGCATATTCGTCCGCCAGCGAGAAATCTTCCCGCTGCACCAGAATGCGATCGGTCATGGTTGCCTCGCTCATCCTTAACCTCCGGTCACCGGTGGGAAGAAGGCCACCTCATCGCCATCGTTGATGGAGGTATCGAGGGGCACCAAGGTCTGGTTGACCGCGACCAAGAGCTTGCCTACTTCCAGCGCCAGCGCCCACTTGTCGCCGCGCTCACAGAGCGCTGCGCGCAGTTGTTCGGCGGTGGCGTAGTCGCACGGCAGGTTCAGCTCATCGCAGGCCACCAGCTCTCTTACTTGCGCAAAAAATAGTACCTTGATCATGCTTGCTCCCCGCTATTTGACCCCAGCTGAAAATGGCCGGACTTGCCGCCCTTTTTCTCTACCAGCCGCACCTGTTCGATCACCATGTCTTTTTGCACCGCCTTGCACATGTCGTAGATGGTCAGCGCCGCAACAGATGCCGCCGTCAGCGCCTCCATTTCGACCCCGGTCTTGCCGGAGAGCTTGCAGAGGGTGCGGATATGCACCCGATTCTGCTCGGCCAGCGGCACTATCTCCACCTCGACTTTGGTCAAGGCCAGCGGATGGCAGAGTGGGATAAGATCGGAGGTCTTCTTGGCGGCCATGATGCCTGCGATGCGGGCGGTAGCGAACACGTCACCCTTGTGGTGCTGGCCGCTCAGGATCAGCGCCAGCGTCTCGGGGGTCATGGCAACAAACGCCTCGGCACGGGCTTCGCGCTCGGTCACCTGCTTGTCGGTCACATCCACCATATGGGCTTCACCGCTCTGGTTCAGATGCGTCAGGTTGGGCTGGGTCTGCTTGGTATCTGTCTGGTTCATCGTTTGCTCTCAGAGGTGGGAGACAAAGTTGCACGGCTTGGTGCGGGCATCGAGCTGATCGCGGATCAGTTGCTCCCAACCCAGCTGACAGGCGCCGGTGGAGCCCGGCAGACAGCAGATCAGGGTGCGATTGGCGAGTCCCGCCAGCGCACGGCTCTGCATGGCGGAGCCTTTAATCTCGGCAAAAGAGAGTTGACGGAACATCTCGCCAAAACCCTGTACGGTGCGCTCGAACAGCACACCGACCGCTTCCGGTACCCGGTTCTGTTCATTGAAGCCGGTACCGCCGTTAATCAGCACCACCTGCACCCCTTCATCGGCGATCCACTCGCTCACCTGGGCTCGAATGCGAAACAGGTTGTCGGGGCAGAGTGCCCGATCGGCCAGCTGATGGCCCGCGTCGGTAAGGGCCGAGACCAGATAGTCGCCCGAGCTGTCATCGGCGGCGGTGCGGCTGTCGGAAACCGTCAGCACGGCGATCTTGAGGGGAATAAATGCGTTGTGTTTCTGTCCCATCGGGCAGCTCCTTGTGGCTATGGGCCGTCAACGAGGCAGGAAGAGAAGGGGTATGAGAGGCCAGCTGTCAGGGCGCAAAAACGGACGCAGACAGGGGTGACCAACTTGCTCAAGCGTGTGACGGCGGGCTGATTCTATCAAAGGTTTCACGAGATATGGGATTTAAAAGACACACAAATCTGATGCTTGTCCCATATATGAACAAAACGCAGGCCGGGCAACCCCGGCCTGTCGTCGCAGGATCAGAACCCTTTCACCCCGGTCATGTCGGGCAGCTGGTGAGCTATACCCTTGTGACAGTCGATGCAGGTACTTTCACCACTGGCCAGATTGGTAGAGTGCATCTTGGCGGCACGCTGCCCCTGCAAGGAGAAGTCCATGTACTCGAAGTTGTGGCAGTTGCGGCACTCGCGCGAATCAGTCTCTTTCATCCGCTGCCACTCCCGCTCCGCCATCTCGCGTCGGTGCGACTCGAACTTCTCGCGGGTATCCACCTTGCCGGTGATCATGCCCCACAGCTCCTTGGAAGCCTGCACTTTGCGGATGATCTTGTAGGTCCACTCATGGGGTACGTGACAATCCGGGCAGCTGGCCCGCACACCGGAGCGGTTGGCGTAGTGGATGGTATCGCGATACTCCTCGAACACGTTGTCCTTCATCTCGTGACAGCTGGTGCAGAAGGCCTCGGTGTTGGATGCTTCCATGGCGGTGTTGAAGCCACCCCAGAAAATCACGCCACCGAAGAAGCCCATCAGCAAGATAACCCAGAGAGCCGCCTTCGATGGTGACTTGAAGGTGGTCCACAGACGCTGGATAAAGCCGGGTAATTTCATCTATGGATTCCTCAGTTCAGCGCTTCAACCGGTTTAAAGGTATTTTCCACCAGCGGCTTGGCATCCGCTTGCGGTACATGGCACTGCAGGCAGAAGTAGCGACGCGGCGACACTTCACCCAGGGTCAGGCCGTCGCGGGTCTCGAAGTGAGTCGGGCTGATCTTGGGGGCCTTCATGGCGCTGGCATTCTTGAAGCTGTGGCAAGCCAGGCACTTGTTGACCTTGGTATCCACCTCATAGTTGCGAATGTCGTGGGGGATCAGCGGCGGCTGATGCATGTACTGGCGATCGTAGGGCGCGCCATCCTTGCGGAAGTTTTTCAGGGGCGCGGCGGTGGCATCGGTCACCAGATCGGTGGCGCCACGCTCGGACTTGAGGCCACCGGTACTGTTGGTGATCTCGGGGGCCGCTGCCATCAAGGATCCCGCCATCAGGCAGGCCAGCATTGCTCCAATCAGCTTTTTCATTATTTGTTCTCCGACGTTTTTTCTGCCTTGACGGCAAAACCTACAGTGATTTCAAAAACTTGTTCCGCGCAGACATCGATGCAGCGGCCACAGTTGGTACACTCCTGAGCCGCAATCAAGGGCCCGTGACCGCGCTTGGCACCGTGAACAGGCCCGCGCAGGATGGGACGCTCCGGGCAGACCGCATAACAATCCATGCAGTTGTTGCACCGCTCGCGCCCCTTGGCAGAAATCTTGATAAATCCGACCCGGTTGACCAGGGCATAGAAGGCCCCCACCGGACAGAGATGACCGCACCAGCCCCGCTCAACCACGAAAAGATCGAACAGGAACAGCGCCGCAAGCAGGGCCCAGCCCGCCCCCATGCCAAACAGCAGGCCGCGCATGGCCAGCGACACCGGATTGACCAGCTCCCACGCCATCACGCCGACCACAGCAGGCACCACCAGCACCATGGCCAGCAGCCAGTAGCGGGTCGCACGGCTGAACTGGCCGTTGCCCTTGAGACCAAGGCGCCCCCGGAGCCAGGCTGCGGCATCTGTGATGAGGTTGACCGGACAGACCCAGGAGCAGAACACTCGTCCCCCAACCAGCCAGTAGCCGGTCAGCACAATGGCAGCCCCCAGCCAGAGAGTGATGATGGGCCAGTGACCCGCCGCCAGCGACTGCAACAACGTGAGGGGATCGGTCAGCGGCACCGTCTCCAGCAACAGTGAGCTGGAGAGGTTGCCCTTGAGGATCCAGATGCCCGCCAGCGGCCCCAGCAAAAACAGCGTGAGCACGCTGAACTGACTCAGCCGACGCAGCAGCAGGAAGCGGTGAGCACGCCACCACCCCAGCTTGATGCGAGCCTCTTCCCCCGGATAATGACTCATAACCCCTCCGGTTTGCGGGTGGGCAGGGTGAGCCTGTCGCCAATCAGCGACTTGCCCGCCTTGGCCTTCTCTTCCCAGCCGAGCCGGTAGTGATGACCCAGCGCCCCCTTGGCGAGCTGGCGTGGCACCACCTTGATGGCGGCCTCCTCCAGCACGCAGGCATGCTCGCACTTGCCACAGCCGGTACAGACATCGCTGTGTACCGTGGGCAGGAACATGGCGTGCTTGCCGGTACGCTGGTTGTGCTGCAGATCCAGGGTGATCGCCTTGTCAATCAGCGGGCAGACCCGATAACAGACATCGCAGCGCAGCCCCAGATAGTTGAGGCAGGTCTCGTGATCGATGAGCACTGCCACCCCCATCCGGGCCTGATCGATGTCGGTCATCTGCTGATCCAGCGCCCCGCTCGGGCAGGCCACCACGCAAGGGATGTCATCACACATCTCGCAGGGCACGGCACGCGCCTTGAAATAGGGGGTGCCGGTGGTCACAGGGTCAAACAGCCGGGCGAGCTTGAGGGTGTCGTAGGGGCAGGCCTCAACGCAGAGCCCGCAACGCACGCAGGCGCTGAGGAACTCTGTTTCATCGAGAGCGGCGGGCGGACGCAGCGCTTGGGCAGGCACAGCTTGTGCCTGCTGGCGGGCCACGCCACCGAGCCCCACGCCAAGCAGGCCCACACCGCAGGCCCCCTTGGCCATGTCGGCCAGAAACTGGCGACGACTACGACTCATCTCGCGCTCCCCCGCCTTAAGCCTTCATCACCTTGACGGCGCACTTCTTGTAATCGGTCTCTTTCGAGAGCGGATCGGTGGCGTCCAGGGTCAGCTTGTTGACCAACTGGCTCGCATCAAAGAAGGGCATGAAGACCAGTCCTTTCGGCGGACGGTTGCGACCACGGGTCTCGACACGGGTCTTCACCTCGCCACGGCGGGAGGAGACAATCACCTCTTCACCACGGCGCACGCCGCGAGCCTTGGCATCGTCCGGGTGCATGAAGAGCACCGCATCCGGGAAGGCGCGATAGAGTTCGGGCACCCGACGGGTCATGGTGCCGGTGTGCCAGTGCTCCAGCACGCGACCGGTGGAGAGCCACAGATCGTACTCTTTATCGGGCGACTCGGCGGCGGGCTCGAACGGCAGGGCGAAGATGACCGCCTTGCCATCGGGCTTGCCATAAAAACGCACCCCCTCGCCCGCTTTCACATAGGGGTCGAACCCTTCGCGATAGCGCCACAGGGTCTCTTTGCCATCTACTACCGGCCAGCGCAGACCGCGCGCTTCGTGGTACTGATCGAACGGCGCCAGATCGTGGCCGTGACCGCGACCGAAGGTGGCGTACTCCTCGAACAAGCCCTTCTGGACGTAGAAACCGAAGTGCTCGGCTTCGTCGTTCAGCAGCCCTTTGCTCTGCTCTTTCGGGAACTGGTTGACCTGACCGTTGGCATAGAGCACGTCGAACAGGGTTTTGCCCTTCACTTCCGGCATCTTGGCAATCAGCTCAGCTGGCCACACCTCTTCCACCTTGAAGCGCTTGGAGAACTCCATCAGCTGCCACAAGTCGGACTTGGCCCCTTCCGGCGCTTTCACCTGCTGGTGCCAGAACTGGGTGCGGCGCTCGGCGTTGCCGTAGGCCCCCTCTTTCTCCACCCACATGGCGGTGGGCAGAATGAGGTCAGCGGCCTGGGCAGTGACGGTCGGGTAAGGGTCAGAGACCACGATGAAGTTGCGCGGATCGCGATAGCCAGGCAGGCGATCGGTATTCATGTTGGGGCCAGCCTGCATGTTGTTGTTGCACATCACCCAGTAGGCGTTGAGCTTGCCATCTTTGAGCATGCGATCCTGCAGCACGGCGTGGAAACCCACCTTGTCGGGAATGGTCCCCTCTGGCAGTTTCCAGATCTGCTCGGCAATGGCGCGGTGCTTGGGCTCGGTCACCACCATGTCGGCAGGCAGACGGTGGGCAAAGGTACCCACTTCACGCGCGGTGCCACAGGCAGAGGGCTGGCCGGTCAGTGAGAAAGGACCATTGCCCGGCTCGGAGATTTTGCCGGTCAGCAGGTGGATGTTGTAGCAGAGGTTGTTGGCCCAGACGCCACGGGTATGCTGGTTGAAGCCCATGGTCCAGTAAGAGACCACCTTCTTGCTCGGGTCGGCATAGAGCTTGGCCAGCTTTTCCAGCTTCTCTTTGGAGACGCCGGAGAGCTTGGAGACCGACTCCACATCGTAATCCGCCACGAACTTGGCAAACTCCTCGAAGGTCATCGGCGTGGCATCGCCACTGTCCGGGTTCTTAGCTTTCTGCTGCAGCGGATCGGTCGGGCGCAGGCCGTAACCGATGTCGGTGGCCCCCTTCTTGAACACTGTGTGCTTGTTGACGAAGTCCCAGTTCACCTTGTCATTCTGGATGATGTAGTTGGCAACATAGTTGAGGATCGCCAGATCGGTCTGCGGGGTGAACACCATGCCATTGTCCGCCAGCTCGAAGCTGCGGTGCTCGAAGGTCGAGAGCACGTGCACCTGCACATCCGGGTTGGAGAGACGGCGATCAGACATCCGCGACCAGAGGATGGGGTGCATCTCGGCCATGTTGGAGCCCCACAGCACGAATGCATCGGCCTGCTCGATATCGTCGTAGCAACCCATCGGCTCGTCCATACCGAAGGTACGCATGAAGCCAACGACCGCAGAGGCCATGCAGTGACGGGCATTGGGGTCAATGTTGTTGGAGCGGAAACCGGCCTTCATCAACTTGGCGGCGGCATAGCCTTCCCAGACGGTCCACTGGCCGGAGCCGAACATGCCGACGGCGGTCGGCCCCTTCTCTTTCAGGGTCGCCTTGAACTTCTCGGCCATGATGTCGAACGCCTGATCCCAGCTGATGGGGGCAAAGTCGCCATCCTTATCGAACTGGCCGTTCTTCATCCGCAGCATCGGCTGGGTCAGGCGATCCTGGCCGTACATGATCTTGGAGAGGAAGTAGCCCTTGATGCAGTTGAGGCCACGGTTGACCGGTGCATCGGGGTCGCCCTGAGTCGCCACGACCCGACCATCCTGAGAGCCCACCAGCACGGAGCAGCCGGTACCGCAGAAGCGGCAGGGAGCCTTATCCCAATGGATGGCCGTCTTGTCGGTACTGGTGATGAGATTGGCTGCCAGCGTGGGGGCACTGACACCGGCCACGGCAGCGGCAGCTGCCACCGCGTTGGCCTTCATAAAGTCGCGTCGACTCAGCTTCATGGCATATCCTCACATTGCTTATCGCGTAATAGTTGTCGAATCTGTCGAACGGGAGCCAGCCATCAGCGGCAGAGGGCGCGCCCGGCATCCCATCACTCTTTTCAGTGACCGCCCAGTTCATCGAACTGGTGGTAAATCAGGGCGGCTGAGAGCACGCCCGGCATCGCCTGTATCGCATCAATGGCCGCCATGATCGGCCGCTGGCTCGGACCTTCCAGGGTCACGACCAGCTTGCCCTCGTCACTGACGGCGTGGATCTCGGCCCCCTCAAGGGCGCCAATCTGCTCGGCGAGCTGATGGCGCAAAGGGGGCTGGGTCAGCACCACCAGACTCGATACATGGAACTCCTGATCCATTGTGGCTTCTGTGTCACACGGCTTCTGACTCATTCTGACTCCTGCTTGAGGGTGGGCTGGCTCGCACCACCGGATGGGGCGGCTCGCCCGTCGACCTTGATGCTGCCAACTGGACAATCCTGCACACAGGCGCCGCAGCCATTACAGCGATCCGGCTCGACCGTCGGGGTGGGCACACGCCCCAGCACCGGAATAAAGCGAATGGCATTGGGCTCGCAGCTGTCCTGACAGCGCTGGCAAAACACCTGACCATTGGCCAGACAGTTGGCCTCGATATGGGCCTTGTAGTGCCAGGGGGACTCGCTGGTCGGGCGAAACAGCGGCACCTTGCAGACCGTGACGCACTCGGTGCAGAAGGTGCATTCGCCACGCTGGAAATCGACCACCGGAAAACCGCCCTCGCCATTCACCAGGATCTGCTCCGGACAGGCGGCCAGACAGTCCCCGCAGCGGGTACAGTCGGCGACAAATGCCGACCAGTTGACTGACCAGGGCAACTGCACCGGCGGTTCGGCGGTTCTCAGCCGCCCCCGGAACAGGCCGCGGCGGGCAAGATCGATCTCATCCGGCATGTTGACTCCTGTTCTGGTGAAAAAGGGGACAGTGCGAGTCCATGATTGGCATTCTTGATACCAATTATAAGAGTGGGTGTATATTGCGGCCCTGACAAGGTAAGGGATATACCACCAGGGAGATAAACAGGGGGGATTCTTGCGCCAGATCAAAGCCTTGCAGCGCAATAAAAAAGGAGGTGTCGGTTAAAATACCTCCATGTGAGGATTGCTATTTAATCGTTGGCGATTTTTGCGGTTATCCGCCGATCGAGGCGAGATGAGGGGTGATACCGGCATTGCCCTCATGGAGACGATGGGTGGCACTCTTGCCCGCCAGTGCCGCGCGAATACGCTGTTGCAGCTCATCAGATTGCCCATCTGCGCCGAGCAGATCCCGCAAGTCGATGCCGTTGTCGCCAAACAGGCACAGATGCAGCTTACCCAGCGAGGAGACCCGCAGCCGGTTGCAACCGGCACAGAAATCCTTGCTGTAGGGCATGATAAGCCCCACCCCGCCCTGCGAATCGGGGTGCATAAAGACCTGCGCCGGACCGTCATCCGTGCCCCGCAACTGCTGCACCCAGCCACTCTCCAGCAAGCGCTGTTTGATCTGCTCCCCGCTGACATGGTGGTCACGAAACAGGGTATCCATCTCGCCGGTCTGCATCAGCTCGATAAAGCGCAGCTCGATGGGCTTGTGCCTGATCCAGCCCAGAAAGGCATCGAGCTGGTAGTCGTTGAGCCCCTTGAGCAGCACAGCATTGATCTTCACCGATTTGAAACCGGCGGCCAGTGCTGCTTCGATCCCCTCCATCACCTCGGCCAGCTTGTTCTCACCGGTGATCTGGTGAAACTGGCGCGGGTCGAGACTGTCGACACTGACATTCAGCGCGTTGAGTCCGGCATCAAACCACTCCTGAGCCCGCTCCTTGAGGCGATAGCCGTTGGTAGTCATGGCGACCTTCTCGATACCCGGGGTGGTGGCAATCACCTTGACGATCTCGGTGAAATCGCGGCGCAGGGAGGGCTCGCCCCCCGTGATGCGCACCTTGCGAGTACCCATGGCGGCAAAACCGCTGACCACGCGGCGGATCTCGTCAATCGAGAGAAAGGGTTGACGCCCCGCTTTGTGACCTTCGGGGGGACGATAACCGTCAGGCAGGCAATAGGTGCAACGGAAATTGCACACATCGGTCACTGACAGACGCAAATAGTAAAAACGACGGGAAAAACCATCTTCAAGTGGCAACATAAACACCTTTCCAAATACGGGAGGCCAGGGCATTTCTTTCCTGACCCTTACAGCTCGAACGTCGGCTGACGGCTGGTTTTCCCCTATCGCTAGGACTTAGGCAAAACCGCTCGGAGTTCATCTAGTTTTTCGATGCTAACACAAGTTGGAGTACACTCCCACGCATCTTGCGGGGTCCTTATCACTATTCAGAGGTGCGCATCAGTATGGGAAAACGGTTCAGGGTCCATTCGGTCAGCAGTGCCATTGGCCGCGCCATGGTGTTGATCCTCTTCATGGCCAGCCTGATCGCGCTGGTCGCCATGGTCACCCTCTTCTACTCGGTACCCGATGCCAAGGCGATCAACCTCTCCGGTTCGCTGCGGATGCAGGCCTACCGGATGGCCTACGAAATCGAGCGGGGCGACAGCGTGCTGGGGCGCCTCTCCCAGTTTGAAGAGACCCTGCACGCCGAAGAGCTGCAGGAGACCCAGCGCTGGATCACTCCTGCCTCCCTGCGTCGCACCTATGGCGAGGTGCTCGGCCAGTGGCAGGTGATGCGCCAGCACATCGAGGATCGTACCCCCAGACGGTACACCGATAACACCGAGCAGTTTGTGGCGGCCATCGACAATTTCGTCAATCAGATGCAGTACCACGTGGAATTCAAGGTGCGGATGCTGGCGCTTGCGGAGGGGCTCGGCCTGCTGGCCATCATCACCATCGCCTGGTTCACGGTGCGCTTCACCCGTCAGCAGGTGGTCGCCCCCCTCAACCAGCTGGTCTACTGTGCCCGCCAGATCCAGCGGCAGGATTTCGATCTTAAGCTGCCCGCCCACGGCGAAAACGAGCTGGGGGAGCTCTCGCGCGCCTTCGTCACCATGGCAGACGAGCTGGGCAAGCTCTATCGGGAGCTGGAAAACAAGGTGGAAGAGAAAACCGCCAAGCTGCAACAGGCCAACGACACGCTCTCGTTTCTCTACTCGACCGCCCAGAAGCTGCATGCTGCCCCGCTCAGTACCCGTACCCTCATCAAACTGCTGGACCGCGCTGCCGCCCACCAGCATATCGACCATATCCGGCTGACCCGCTTCGAGCACAACGCCATGCCGGTCTACATCTCTGGGCGCACCGGCTGGCCCGGCGATCTCGATGCGGTCGCCAGCTTTTATCTGCAGATGGATGAGCAGGAGTTCGGCCGCCTCGACATCATCAGCCAACACCCCATCGATGAGCGGTTGATTAAAAACTTCACCATGCTGCTGGCTCAGGTGCTGCACAAAGACCAGACCCTGCTGCAACAGCAGCGACTGCTGCTGATGGAGGAGCGGGCGGTGATCGCCCGCGAGCTGCACGACTCGCTGGCGCAAGCCCTCTCCTATCTCAAGATCCAGTCCACCCTGCTCAAGCGCTCTTACGCCAAGGGGCAGCATGACAAGGCGCAGGAGGCGATGCAGCAGATCGACGAGGGGCTTAGCAATGCCTATACCCAGTTGCGCGAACTGCTCGGTACCTTCCGTCTCACCATTGGCGATGCCAATCTGGGGGAAGCGATCCGCGTCATGCTTGATCAACTGCAGCCTCAGACCCAGGCCGAAATCCGGTTCCATTACGGACTGGCCGACAACGACTTGGAGGCGGGCCAGCATATCCACATTTTGCAGTTGATCCGTGAGGCAGTGCTCAATGCCATCAAACATGCCAACGCGCAAGTGATTGATGTTAGCTGTGAGACCCTCGCCAGTGGTAACATTGAGGTTCAGATTTCAGATGACGGTGTCGGGATCGGACTCGCCAGCTCGGCGATCAACCATTACGGGTTGAGCATCATGAACGAGCGCGCCAGCAAACTGCACGGTCTGCTGACCATCAACGAGCAGCAACCACAAGGCACCTGCGTGCATCTGACCTTTCCCACCAGTCTAACGAGAGACGCCTGATGGACGAGATGAAATACACAGTTCTGGTCGTAGATGACCATCCCCTCATGCGCAAAGGGATTGTGCAGCTGCTGGCTCTGGAAGAGAACATGGAGGTGACCGGTGAAGCCTCCAACGGCACAGATGCCGTGGCGCTGGCCAAAGAGTCCGAGCCGGATCTGATCCTGCTCGACCTCAACATGAAGGGGCTCTCCGGCCTCGATACCCTCAAGGCGCTGCGGGCCGAAGAGATCACCTCCCGGGTGGTGATCCTCACCGTCTCCGATGCCCGTCAGGATGTGGTGGCTTTGCTTAAGGCCGGTGCCGATGGCTATCTGCTCAAGGATACCGAACCTGATCTGCTGCTGACCCAGCTGGCCGACGTGATGACGGGTAAACAGATCCTGAGCGAGCCGCTGCGCCCCTATCTCGAAAACATCTACGAGCTGGATCACCTGCAGCAGAAGCTGGAAAGCTTAACGCGTCGCGAAATGCAAATCCTGCGCGAAATTGCAAAAGGCCTCTCCAACAAACAGGTCGCCTCGGTACTCCATATCTCCGAGGGAACGGTCAAGGTTCACGTGAAGAGCCTGCTGAAGAAACTCGAGGCACAAAGCCGCGTGGAAGCGGCTGTCATGTATCTGGAGCAGCGCAACTAAGCGCCCTCAACCTCCCGAAAAGCCACCCTCCGGTGGCTTTTTTCATTCTCTGGCACAGTCGCTGCATTGTCATATTCAGCAACTACTCAATGGAGGATGGAACATGAAACTACAACCTTTGGCACTGTTCCCCTTGCCTTCCCACATACTGCCGGGCGGCAAGCTTCCTCTGCGTCTGTTCGAGCCACGCCACCTGCAGATGCTCAAGGAGTCATTCATCAACGATCAGGGCTTTGGCATCGTGATGGAAGAGTCGACCACCTCGGGACAATCCGGCCGCATTCTGCCGGTGGGCACCCGGGTCAAGGTGACCGACTTCTACACCCTCAATGATGGCCTGCTGGGTGTGACGGTGCTGGGACTGGAGCGCTTCTGCATCCACGAGATGGAAACAGACGAGATGGGCCTGCGCCGGGCCAAGGTGGAGATGCTGCCCAACTGGCCGAGCACCCACTCAGATTTCAACGACAAGCTGCTGGTCAATCGCCTGCGGGAAGTGTTCGAGCAGTATCCGGAGCTTGATGAGCTCTATCCGGACAAGCGCTTTGAAGATGCCGCCTGGCTCTGCCAGCGCTGGCTCGAGATATTGCCGATGCCGATTTATGAAAAGCAGATGCTGATTGCCAAACAAAACAGCGAAGCGGCCCGTAAATTTCTGCATCGCCTGATTTCACAATGACAAAAACAGCGTTGCAAAATGCAATTATTCCAACAATGAAAATGTGAAATTCGCATTTTGCGAGTAAGTAGGAACGCAAAACGCCATAACAAGAGAGAGCCGCTGCGCTAAACGGCCAAAATTGAACACAAAAGAGTCCTGAAAAAGTTGGCACAGATTTTTCATATAGATTGATACAACCCGATTTATCCCGTGCTCTCTTCAGTATTTGCTGAAGAACTGGTCAACCCACAAAGTTGACCATTTTTTTTATCCGCGCGTCGGCAACCGCTGACCAAAGTGACGCTGCAAACACTCTCTCAACCGTGACAAGGTGATAGGCTTGGCGAGAAAGTCATCCATCCCCTGCGCCAGACAGCACGCCTTGTCCTCCGCCATCGCATTGGCCGTCAGGGCGACGATAGGCATGGTGCATCCCAACTCACGCAAGCGTCGGGTCGCTTCCAGTCCGTCCATCAGGGGCATCCGCATATCCATCAGGATCAGATCCGGGAGCTGCTCATCCACCTGCGCCAGCGCTTCCAGACCATTGGCAGCCAGCCGAACCTTGCCCACCAGTTTTTGCAGCATCAGCGACACCACCAGCTGATTCACCGGGCTGTCCTCCACCACCAGCACATCCAGTGGCAACCGTGCCGAAGCCCCCTCCTCCCGCTGCGGCTGGCTATGGCAGGGTAGCGCCATGCCGGGCAGTTCGAACCAGAAACAGCTTCCCTTGCCCGGCTCGCTCTTCAGGTGGATCTCTCCCCCCATAAGCGTCACCAGACGCTTGCTGATGGCAAGACCGAGGCCGGTACCGGAAAAACGCCGGGTGGCCGAGTTGTCGACCTGGGAGAAGGGTTCAAACAGCAGCGCCTGATCCGCATCAGCGATCCCGATCCCGGTGTCGGAGACCGAGATCAGCAGCTTCTCATCCTGCCAACCCAGATGGAGAGTGACCTCTCCCTGTTCGGTAAATTTGAGGGCGTTGTCCAGCAGATTGCCCATCACCTGGGTAAGACGCACCGGATCTCCCTGCAGCTCGGCAGGGACAGCTTCATCTACCCGATAGCTCAGTGTTATGCCCTTGCCGTCGGCACGGTTCTGCAACGGTTCGATCACGGATTGACACAACTGGATCGGTTGCAAGGTCTCGCAATGGAACACCAGGGTCTGGGACTCGATTTTAGAGAAATCGAGCACATCGTCGATGATGGTCTGCAGCAATCTGGCAGAGTGGGTGGCATGACGTAGCAACTGCTTCTGCTCGGGTGCCAGCTCGGCGTGTAGCACCAGGTCGAGCATCCCCAGCACCGCATTCATGGGGGAGCGGATCTCGTGGGTCATCATGGCAAGAAACTGGGATTTGGCACGGTTGGCCGCCTCCGCATCGTCCCGTGCCCGCGCCAGCTCCTCTTCACGATGGATCTGGTGGCTGATATCGCGTGCGGTACCGCGATATCCCGTAAAAGCCCCCCCATGATCAAAACAGGGTTCGGCACTCACCTCCATCCAGCGGGGGCCGTCGAGCATCGCAACCTGCATGCGTACAGCCCGAACCGGTTTACGCTGCTCCAATAGGTCGAGATATGCCTGTGACTCGGTACTCTGCTTGTTGCAGACATAGTCATAGAGGGTCGGCCGGGTTGCCAGCGGGGTCATCTCGTCAAGGTAACCGGGCTCGGAAGCATAGCTGAGCCGGTGTTCGGCATCGGTCTCCCAGAACCAGTCGGAGGCCATGGCGGCAAAACTGCGAAAACGGCGTTCACTGGCCTGCAGGGCCTGAGTTTTTAAATCGACCTGCTCCTGCAAGCGGGCCCGATAGGCAATGTTGACCAGCGCTTGTGAAATCAACGGACGGCAGCGCTGCATAGCCGCCTTGCTGGTCAGATCGAAGGAGCCGGCCAGTGAGTGCCGACAGAGGATAACGGCGGTAAAGCCGGGGGCCTGCAGCCCGGTCAGCATCAGGCTGGCCCAGCCCGGCTCGCTCGCCAGCGGTGCCAGCTCAGGCAACTGGAACGGGTCATAGATCACCAACGTCTCTCCGGCAATGGCACGAGCAAAGGCCGGGGTCATCAACCAGCTGCGACCGCACTGTTCCGGCTCGGTACTGAGGTGGGTGATGCCCTGTTCCCCACTCCAGGCCACCACATCCGCATGTTCAAATCCAATAAAGGGCTTGAGCACTTGAATGAGGCTCTCCAGCACCTGCTCCAGCGTTTTGGCATCAGCCAGTGTGGCCACCCCTTTCAGCAGGGTATGGGATTCATGACGATACTTGGCCTCGCGCTCGCGACAGCGCATGAGATCGACCAGGGTCGCCTGCAGTTTGTCGCCAAGGGCTTCCAATTCACTGTTGCCAATCATCTTGTATCCTGCTCTGCTCAAGCGGTCAGAAAGATCACACTCGATACCATCAGGTTGCCGTGGGCCAGCTCGCCATTGGGCAGCCGCCCCTGCTCGCCGAAGGTAAAGGGGGTGATAAAAGGGATCTTGCCGAGGCGAGCCTGGCTCTGTTCGACAAATTGGCACAACATATCACCTAGCGCCAAACGACAACCAGCACAAAAGATGATGAGAGCGCCGATAGGCTGCAATTCCACATCGACCCCATACCCTGGCTCGACGCGCATGGCATTGAGGCTGCGCTGCAACAACCCTTCCTGACTGCTGTACATCAACAGCAGACGCTCCCCTTGCACCACATCGGTAAAGAGCCGCAGCCCGCCCTGTTCGGTCACAGCTTCAGGATGGGAAAGTTTGTAGTAAGGAATACCATCCAGCGCTCCCACCTGACGGGCCAGCGGGGTGAGCGTGGTCTCCCGCAAAATCGCCCCCACCGGCCAGGGCTGCTCGCGACCGCACCAGCGGGCATAGACCTCGGCAGCAGGCTGGTGATCGATGGTGAGTACCTCCCGCCCGTTGCAGGCGGTGATCTCACCACTGAATTCGGCAGGCACATAACCGGAGTGAAACTGAAAAGCCAGCTGGCAATCGGGATAGAGCACCGCCAGACCGATGCCATCCTGAGCCACCGCCTCATCCCAGCAGAGCTGCCAGTCACCGCTGACGCTGCTATCAGCCGCGGATCCACCGACCACCGGCACCGAGGCACCGAGTTCTGCCTCGATTCCGGCCAGCAGCCCCTCCTCCTTGCCGGGACTGGCATGAAACAGGATCAGCTGGGGCAGCTCGCCCGGTCGACCACAGTCGCTCATGGCTCGGCGCAGCAACTGCCGCACATCCACCCCGTCACCGCTGGCACCGGCTACCCCGAATGCCCCTTTCTCATCGTACAGAGCAGCAACCGCCAGCCCATATCCGTCTCGGGCGTGGTGTCCCATATCGGTCATGACACCACCGCAAGAGCTGCACCCAAGCAGGCGGGTCGTCGGGAACTGGCATTTGAGCGCGTCGCGCAGTATCGCCCCCTCATGGGCTTGGGTAAAATAGAGCAACAGCAGGGAGGGGGCCTGATCGGCATGGTGGCGCAGCTGCGCGCAGATATCTTGGGCCGCCAGCGATGAATTCTGGGCGAGGGAGTGAACGGTCAGAAATTTCAACACCATCTCCTTGTTTTATCGAATGGCAGCCTCAAGCAAAAATCATACCTTTATCAAACAATTATCTCGCTTCGCTTGCTAACATAGCGGTCAACTGAGACCAATGACAGGACGCCCATATGTGGCAAAAAAACATCAATGACTTCGATCGGGTCGTTGCCATCGGTGGTGGCCATGGCATGGGGCGAGTGCTTTCGTCCCTCTCGTTTCTCGGTCAACGGCTCACCGGCATCGTCACCACCACAGATGATGGCGGCTCGACCGGACGCCTGCGCAAGAGTCAGGAGTGCATCGCCTGGGGCGATCTGCGCAACTGCCTGAACCAGCTGGTCACCGATCCCAGCATCGGCAGCCTGTTGTTCGAATACCGCTTTGCCGGCAAAGGCGAGCTGGCGGGCCACAACCTTGGCAACCTGATGCTGCTGGCACTCGATAATCTCTGTGTCCGTCCTCTTGATGCTATCAAGCTGATCAGTGACATGCTCAAAATAGAGTCACAATTGCTACCCATGTCTGAATTTCCCACCGATCTCTGCGCCCATATGGAGTGTGGCACCCAGATCCTGGGAGAGGTATCCATCGATCAACTGGCAACACCCCCCCTCTCCCTCGGCCTGATGCCGGAGGTGCAAGCGACCCGCGAAGCGGTGCTGGCATTGCAGCAGGCGGACATGATCATTCTGGGGCCGGGCAGTTTCCTCACCTCCATCATGCCGCCATTGCTGCTGGCCGAGATCGCCCAGGCCATCAACGAGAGCAGCGCCATGCTGGTTTTCGTCTGTAATCTGGTGGCGGAAAACGGCCCTGCCAGCCAGCTGGATCTGATGAGTCAGTGTCGCTGGCTGGAATCCCGGGTCGGTCAGGGTCGGCTGGATGCCATCCTGGCCCCACAGGGCTCGAGTGATGCGGGGGGCTGGCAAGGGCGTGTGATCGAAGCCGAGCTGGGCGAGCTTGAGCTGCCCCATCGGCACGATCGATTGAAGCTTAAACTGGCGCTGGACCGGATCATCCAGCAACTGCTCAACCAGCGTTAGGCAACGGTCACTGCGCCCCGGCACCCCTGCATGGCGCCGTTACTGATAATCGGCAAGAAACGCGAGCACTTGGGGCAAGGAGGCCTCCAACAGTTGCAACTGGCGCTCTGCCTCTGCCACATCGGCCTGCTTGCTGGCCATCTCAAGTGCCATCACCTGCTGATAACTCGGCATGGCGCCATAGCTGCCACAGGATGATTTCATGCTGTGCGCCACCCGAGCCAGCGCCTCCCACTCTCCCTGTTCATAGAGGGGTCTGAGCTGACTCAGCTGCTCGCCCACCTCTTCAATAAAGACTGCGATGACCACGGGCAGCATATCCGGACCGATATCCTCTGCCAGCTGCTGCAACACCTTGCGATCCACCCACTCCATGCGAGGCTCCTCCAGAACGGTATTCAAACAGACCATACTATAGATAGTTTTCGATGTCGTGGCTCACGACCAGGCAGTGATGAAGCACCCGATTGGATGGCTCAGGGAATAAAGTGGCAAAAAATGTGATCAGTATCGAAATAGCGATGCTCAAACGCCCGTCAAGACAACAACTTGATTGCCACAAATTAACAATTGATCAACACTCAATGCCGTCAGAGTGATGATGCTCAGCAACACCTCTCATCCCTTTTGCCTTTTATGGCTGCTGCGAAGAACCAGGGTAGGTATCTACCCTGGTATTTTTTTATCTTGCCCAAGCGCAACCCGATTGGTCGCCACCCGCTCCCCAAGCCGGAACAGATTGAATTCGCCGGGGGCCATCTTGATCCAGTTCTCATTGCCGGTCAGCGGCCGCGTCGTGACCAGCGTCACCACATCGTTGGGTGTGGTCTCGCTCTGGAAATCGATCACCACCTCCTCATCCAGCAAACTCGCCTCGCCAAATGGCGCGCAGCGAGTCAGCCAGTGCAGGTTGTTGCTGCAGTAGCTCATCACATACTCCCCGTCCGAGAGCAGCATGTTGAACACCCCGAATGCTCTGAGCTCATCACACAAGGTGGCCATATAGCGAAACATGGCGGGAAAGTTTGCAGGACGCTTGGGGTACTTCTGCTCCAACCGGTCGAGCAGCCAGCAGAAGGCGTGTTCGCTGTCGGTATCCCCTACCGGACGGTGGCGACCGGTTTGCAGCTTCTTGTAACCGGTCAGCTGACCGTTGTGGGCGAAGGTCCAGTAACGGCCCCACAGCTCACGGGTAAAGGGGTGGGTATTTTCCAGTGACACGCAGCCACGATTGGCCTGCCGAATGTGGCTGACCACAGCGCAGCTCTTGATGGGCAGCGCCTGTACCAGTCTGGCGATGGGAGATTGGGCGCTGGGCTCGGGATCCTTGAAGGTGCGAAAGCCCTTCCCTTCGTAAAAGGTGATCCCCCAGCCATCCTTGTGGGGCCCGGTCTTGCCGCCGCGCAGCATCAACCCGGTAAAGCTGAAGCAGATATCGGTCGGCACATTGGCACTCATGCCGAGCAGTTCGCACATATCCGGCAGACTCCTTTCATGATTTGGCTTGTGTCATGTTCGACCAGCACGCTGGTTCGACAGACAGCAGGGGAAGGCGCAATCCCTTCCCCTGTGACTGGCAACAACCGGCCGATGGCGAACCATGCTACCGGCGTTGCCCTTGTCTGGTAGTGACAGCCTGATTACTTGGCCATCTCTTTTTCGACCAGCTGGATCAGGATGTGGATCACCTTGATGTGCACTTCCTGAATACGGTCGGCATAGCCAAAGTGCGGCACGCGGATCTCGACATCCGCCAGACCTGCCATCTTGCCGCCATCCTTGCCGGTCAAGGCGATCACTTTCATCCTTTTGGCGCGGGCCGCCTCGATGGCTTTCAGGATATTGCCGGAGTTGCCGCTGGTAGAGATGCCAAGCAACACGTCGCCACGACGGCCAACCGCTTCTACGTAGCGGGAGAAGACATAGTCATAGCCAAAGTCGTTGGAGACGCAGGAGAGGTGGCTCGGATCGGATATGGCGATACCGGCATAACCCGGGCGGTTCTCGCGGTAACGACCGGTCAGCTCTTCGGCGAAGTGCATGGCGTCACAGTGGGAACCGCCATTGCCACAAGAGAGCACCTTGCCCTCTTCTTTGAAAGAGTCGGCCAGCAGTTTGGCGGCCGCTTCGATGTTTTTCAGGTTCTGCTCATTAGCCAGGAAGGCCTGCAGCACGCTGGCAGCTTCGGTCAGTTCATTGCGGATCAATTCTTGGTACATGATGTCTCTTCCACTGTTTTTAGTGTGCGTGTAGATCCCGGCTATTCTCGCACAAGCGAATCGCACAGTCGCCCCCCTGCGAGCCACAGCGCTGGCGGCGCGTGAGCGTTATGGGGATCACAGAGAGAAGGTAATGAAGATGTAAACAGCTTGATAACTTTGTGCGTATGAATTACAACAGGGGCCATATCCAACAGGTCAGACCTCTGGATCAGTTACGCCACGTTGGCAACCTAACCACGCAAGGAGCAAGCAATGACGACGACCCTCACTCTGCTCGGGGTGATCCTGGTTATCGGAGCCCTGGCCTATCGCCGGGCATCCCTGTTCATCTCCACCCTGGTCACCGGCGCCGCCCTGGCGCTTGGCGCCATCTATGGTCATGTGCCCTTGCTGGTATGGGCGCTGTTCGCGGTGATCGCCATCCCGCTCAATCTGGTGGAATTTCGCCGCAATCAAATAACCAAGCCGCTGTTCAAGATCTACAAATCGATCATGCCGGAGATGTCCCGCACCGAGAAAGAAGCGATCGAAGCGGGCACAACCTGGTGGGAAGCCGATCTGTTCGCGGGCAACCCGGACTGGAAAAAACTGCACGCCATTCCGGTCAGCACCCTATCTGCCGAAGAACAGGCCTTTATGGATGGTCCGGTCGAGGAAGTGTGCCGCATGGTGAGCGACTGGGAAGTGACCCACGAGCGCGCGGATCTCTCCCCCGAGGTGTGGCAATACCTGAAGGACAACAAGTTCTTCGCCATGATCATCAAGAAGAAATATGGCGGTCTGGAGTTCTCGGCCTACGCCCAGTCCTGCGTCCTGCAAAAACTGTGCGGAGCCAGCGCCGTGCTCGCCTCCACCGTCGGCGTGCCCAACTCGCTGGGCCCGGGCGAACTGCTGCAGCACTATGGCACCGACGAGCAGAAAGATTACTACCTGCCCCGCCTGGCGGTAGGTAAAGAGATCCCCTGCTTCGCCCTGACCAGCCCGGAAGCGGGCTCTGACGCCGGCTCCATCCCCGACTTCGGTATCGTCTGCAAGGGTGAGTGGGAAGGAAAAGAGGTGCTCGGTATGCGCCTCACCTGGAACAAGCGCTACATCACGCTCGCCCCTATCGCCACCGTCTTGGGTCTCGCCTTCAAACTGCGTGATCCGGAACACCTGTTGGGGGATGAGGAAGAGCTTGGCATCACCTGCGCCCTCATTCCCACTCACATCAAGGGGGTCGGCATCGGCCGTCGCCACTTCCCGCTCAACGTGCCGTTCCAGAACGGCCCGACCCAGGGCAAGGATGTGTTCGTCCCGCTCGATTTCATCATCGGTGGCCCGGCCATGGCTGGTCAGGGCTGGCGCATGCTGGTCGAGTGTCTGTCGGTTGGCCGCGGTATCACATTGCCCTCCAACAGCACAGGTGGCGTCAAGATGCTGGCCCTGGCAAGCGGCGCCTACAGCCGCATCCGTCGCCAGTTCAAGCTGCCCATCGGCAAGATGGAAGGGATTGAAGAGCCGCTGGCCCGCATCGGTGGCAACGCCTACATCATGGGCGCCGCAGCCAACCTGACCGTGACCGGCATCGACCTTGGCGAGAAGCCCTCGGTCATCTCCGCCATCGTCAAATACCACCTCACCGACCGTGCCCAGAAGTGCATCATCGATGCCATGGACATCCACGGCGGCAAAGCCATCTGCATGGGCCCCAACAACTATCTGGCCCGTGGCTATCAGGGTGCGCCCATCGCCGTTACGGTAGAAGGGGCCAACATCCTGACACGCAGCATGATCATCTATGGTCAGGGCGCTATCCGCTGCCACCCGTATGTACTGCCGGAGATGCTGGCTGCCAGCCACCCGGATAAAGAGCAGGCGCTGAAAGATTTCGACAAGGCAGTATTCAGCCACGTCGGCTTTGCCATCAGCAACCTGGTGCGCAGCTTCTGGCTCGGTATCACCGGCGCCCGCTTTGCCGCTTCACCGTACAAGGATCAGACCAAGGGCTACTACCAGCAGCTCTCCCGCCTTTCGGCCAACCTGGCGTTCCTGTCAGACATGGCGATGGGCACCCTGGGTGGCGAGCTCAAGCGCAAGGAGCGGGTCTCCGCCCGTCTTGGCGACGTGCTGAGCCAGCTTTATCTGGCCTCCAGCGCCCTCAAGCGCTATCAGGATGAGGGACGCCAGCAGGCCGATCGGCCGCTGCTGCACTGGGCACTGCAAGATGCCATGTTCAAGGCACAAGAGGCGATCGACGAGCTGCTTCGCAACTTCCCGAACCGCTGGATTGGTCTGGCCCTTCGCGCCGTGGTGCTGCCGCTTGGCCGTGACCTGAACCGTCCGTGCGACAAGCTGGACCAACAGGTTGCCCGTCTGCTGCAAACCCCGAGCGAGACCCGCAGCCGCCTGGCCAAGGGCCAATACCTGACGCGCGAAGAGGGCAACCCCTTCGGCCTGCTGGAGCAGGCGCTCGATGACGTGCTGGCCGCCGAGCCGCTGTTCGAGAAAGTCTGCAAGAGCGATGGCATCAAGCGTCCCTTCATGGCGCTGGACAAGGTGGCCGACATCGGCCTGGCCGCTGGTGTGCTGACCCAGAGCGAAGCCGAGCTGCTGCGCCGCGCCGAGGTAAGTCGCCTGCGCACCATCAACGTCGATGATTTTGACCCCATCGATCTGGTGGCCAACAAGAAGCTGTTTGAAGCCTCCGCTTACCATCACGCGGCCTGATAACCAGCTATCGACAACGCCTCCCTTGTGGAGGCGTTTTTTATGGGCGCTCACCACTATTCACGGCCCGAACAGTCACCACTCGCACGCACAGCTCCCCCGACCAGCTGCGGGCCCCGTGTGGTCAGCTGGGAAAAAAGGCACAATAGCTGACAAATCGAATCACCAAGGAAGCCAAGATGACCCTTGAGCACCTGATCCTGTGGCGCCGCGACCTGCACCGCCTGCCGGAAGCCGCCTGGAAAGAGTTTCGCACCACCAGCCTGATTGCCCACCACCTGAGCGAGCTCGGTTATCGCATCGTGCTCGGCGACAAACTGCTGGCCAGCAATCTGATGATGGGCCGTGATGTGGATGTGGCGGCCGAGAAGGCTCGCGCCCGCCGTCAGGGGGCCCATCCCGACTGGCTGGAACGGATCGGCGATGTCACCGGGCTGATGGGGGAGCTGGATACCGGCCGCCCCGGCCCGACCCTGGCCTTTCGCTTCGACATCGATGCGGTGGAGGTGGAAGAGTCCGACGCCGAACAGCACCAGCCGCAGCAAGAGGGTTTTGCCTCCCACAACAAGGGGTGGATGCACGCCTGCGCTCACGATGGCCACACCGCCATCGGCATGGGGCTGGCCAGCCAGTTGATGGCGATGAAAGAGCAGCTGTGTGGTCGCATCAAGCTCTTCTTCCAGCCGGCCGAAGAGGGGTGCCGCGGTGGCAAGGCGCTGGCGGCCGGTGGTGCACTCGATGACGTGGATGCCCTGCTTTCGCTCCATATCGGTATTCACGCTGGCAGCGGCGAGCTGGTGATCAATCCCACCGAATTTCTCTGCTCCACCAAGTTCGACGTCCACTTTATGGGCACCGCCGCCCATGCAGGGCTCGAGCCCAATGCCGGCAGCAATGCGCTGGCCGCCGCCTGCATGGCCACCACCGCCATGCTAGGCATCCCCCGCCACCGCGACGGCATGACCCGCATCAACGTCGGCCAGCTTCACGCTGGCAGCGGCCGCAACGTCATCCCCGATCATGCCGAGCTACGCGGTGAGACCCGCGGCGCCGACAGCGCGCTCAACGACTACATGTTCAGTCAGGTACAGCGCATCGTCGAAGGTACCGCCCTAGCCCACGGCGTCACCTACCGCATCATCAAGCAGGGTGAGGCCATTGCGCTCGACAACAGCCCAGCGCTGCAGGCCGAGCTGGCGGCGCTGGCCCGCAAGCAAGGGCTTGCCACCATCCAGACTCGCCGCTTTGGCGCCAGCGAAGATGCCGGTTTTCTGATGGAGCGGGTGCAAAAGCAGGGGGGCGAAGCGGCTTACCTCATCCTGGGGGCCGATCTGGCGGCGCCGCACCATCACAACGAATTCGATTTCGATGAGCGGGTGATGCAAAGCGGGGTCGAGCTGCTGGCCGCCTGGGCACGCGCCCGGCTGGGCGTGACAGAAGCAGCCCTCTCTTGATATCCCCTCGGCCAGCTCACCAGCTAACGGGATCAAAAAAAGGCGCCTCGGCGCCTTTTTTCTGCAAGAAAAACCTGAGCGCTACTCGCGGTGCTTGCGATGCACATCGGGGCGACCACCGGTCACGCTATCGGCTCTCCCCTCCTCTTTGGCCTTCTCGGCCCGCTTTTTGCGCATCTCGCGGGGATCGGCGATGAGCGGGCGGTAGATCTCGATACGATCGCCGTCGTGCAGCGGCTCGCTCCCTTTCACCGGGCGGCTGTAGATGCCGAACTTGTTGACCGACAAGTCAATCTCGGGGTGCTTTTGCACGATGCCGGACTGCTCGATGGCCGCCAGCACGCAGGTCTCGGGCGCCACCCGCAGGGCAATCACCGTCTGCTGCTGCGGCAAGGCATAGACAACCTCGATATTGAGCTGGTCAGACACCGTAGACCTCCTTCGCCCGGTTGGAGAAGGCGGAGACCATGGAGCTCACCAGATCGCGGAATACCTGACCAAAGGCCACCTCGATGAGCTTGGAGGTAAACTCGAAATCGAGATCAAACTCCACCTTGCAGGCGTCGACATCAAGCGGGGTAAAGGTCCACCAGCCCGCCAGCTTGCGGAACGGGCCATCCACCAGCTCCATCCTGATCTGGCGGTTCACATCCAGCTGATTGCGGGTAGTAAAGGTCTTGGCAATCCCCGCCTTGGCCACATCGACCGACGCCATCATGTAGTCATCGCCAGCCTCGTGGACACGGCTGCCGACACAGCCGGGCAAAAACTGCGGGTAGGCATCCACATCGTTAACCAACTTGAACATCTGTTCTGCACTGAACATCACCAGGGCACTGCGCGTAATTCGGGGCATGGCTTTTCCTCATCCAATCGGCGCGATTTTATCACCATGTTTGGGGTTGTGGAGGTAAAACCTCAGCCAAACCGCTCAGAAAGCCACCACTTGACCTGCTGCGCGTTTTACAGCCGTCCCTGCCTACGTATAATACGAGCCTCCTAGTCATTGCCGGAAATCGCCCGTCATGAGCAAAAAAAACAGTAAAAACAAAGCCGGGTCCAGCACCATTGCACTCAACAGAACCGCGCGCCACGAATACTTCATCGAAGAGAAGATCGAAGCGGGTCTGTCCCTGCAAGGGTGGGAAGTCAAATCCCTGCGGGCGGGCAAGGCCAACATCAGCGAAGCCTATGTCATCTTCCGCGATGGCGAGGCCTATCTGTTCGGCTCCAGCTTCCTGCCACTGCAAGCGGCCTCCAGCCACGTGGTATGTGACCCGACCCGCACCCGCAAACTGCTGCTGAGCCGTCGTGAACTCGACAAGCTCGAAAGCCTGATCGCCCGTCAGGGCTACACCATAGTTCCCCTCGCCCTCTACTGGAAACAGTGCTGGGTCAAGGTCGAGATCGGTCTGGTGAAGGGCAAGAAAGAGCACGACAAGCGCGAAGATACCAAGGCCCGCGAATGGGATCGGGAAAAAGCTCGCATCATGAAGAACAAGCATCGCGGCTAACCTGCTACTGGCAGGATCAGGACGTCAGTTCACCTTCCCCCGGCGCAGCTGGCTCTTCAGGCTCAGCTGCGTACAATAAATCGGCAAACAGACTGGCTGCCAGAGGGAATGGGTATCAACGCCTTGCTATGACAGCATTTTTGCGTACAATCGCAATTAACAACTTGGGGCTGATTCTGGATTCGACAAGATTCACGAAACCCAAGGTGCATGCCGAGGTGCGGTAGGCCTCGTTAATAAACCGCAAAAAAATAGTCGCAAACGACGAAAACTACGCACTAGCAGCTTAATAACCTGCATAGAGCCCTTCTACCCTAGCTTGCCTGTGTCCTAGGGAATCGGAAGGTCATCCTTCACAGGATCGTGTGGAAGTCCTGCTCGGGGCGGAAGCATTAAAACCAATCGAGCTAGTCAATTCGTGGCGTGTCTCTCCGCAGCGGGTTGGCGAATGTAAAGAGTGACTAAGCATGTAGTGCCAAGGATGTAGTAATTTTGGACGGGGGTTCAAATCCCCCCAGCTCCACCACCTTCTAAAGCCCTGATTCGTCAGGGCTTTTTCTTTATGGCTGGTCAGGGAGTGACACACTGAGGTGTCACATATGCTCTATCCCGGTCTCATCAAAAACCGCTGTGGTGTCTACTGCTACCGCCTGATCTTCCCCCCGGCCCTCCGCCAGTACGGCGCTCCTCGTGAGACCCGTTTTTCACTCGGCACAAAAAATCGCGCTAAAACGGGAGAATTGTGGATCCATGCTTTCAAAATTGGCAGGCTCCTGCTCGACGAATTATTGGAATTAGTTCAGGAAGTCGATCAGGAAGTAGACATGGCCGAAATCTCAGAAATCATGAAGGCGAAGATCGCCGCGAAAAGAGAACAAATCCGACTCGGGGAGCAGTTGGCCATACTGCAAGATGAGATTAACAAGCAACGTCTTGAAGCACTACGCTCTCGCAAAGAGCTGGAGACGTCTCAGGCAGTGACTCAGAAGGCAAAGGCGCTGGCCCGAAAAGCGGTTGGCATTGCCCAACGGACACAAGGTCAGCTCATCGAATCCCGGCGGACGGCAAACGCTCTCGCCACGTTGCCAACAACGATCAACGCCGAGCCTGTACCCGTCGGTGGAGCCTTGGTTGCCCCCTCTACATGTGGTCAATCGTTGGAATGGCTGGTGGCCCGATTCAACGAACACAGCGCAACAGTTTTGAAGTTGAGCACCTCCACGCTAAAAGATCGCAAGGGCAATCTTGCGCGTTTTCTCGATATTCTCGGCCCGCTTGACAGCGCGACGCTTAGTGCCGCAGATATTGCCCACTATCGAGAGGTTATCCGCACGATCCCTAAGAATCTCCCGAAACAACCAATTTGGAAGGAGCGCCCCGAGGATCCCGTGCTGCGGCGTAACTGGTATCTGGACTTAGGCAAGCGGGGCCTTCCCTCTCTGTCCGAACAAGGACAGAAGACCCACTTCAACGATGTCAGGCCCTTCCTCAGATGGCTCAGGGCCGAGCGATATGTCACCGAGGATTTCAGCGATATGCTGACTCCGGTGAAGAACGATGCCGATTATCAGGAGCGCGGGCGCCCCTTCACTCCAGAGCAACTGGACAAACTCGTCAATGGACTTTGGAGAGCCGAGGGTAAATCCCCCCGTGAACAGCCGAAAGATTGGCATTTCTGGGCACCATTGCTCGGCCTGACTACCGGGATGCGTGGTGACGAGCTAGGGCGGCTCACCGTGGCGGATGTGATGGACGTGGGCGGCATCATCATGCTCAACGTACCGGGCACCAAAACCGACAACGCCGAGCGCATAATCCCGCTCCCTATCGTGGTCTTAAACGCGGGTTTTATGCAGTTAGTAGACTGGGCGCGGATGTCTGGTGACAACGCGCGACTGTTTCCGAACTGGCTGCATGGTGGCAGCAAGAGTGCAAAAAATTACTCGGCCTCACTGGGCAAGTGGTTCAACTACGAACAGGGTGCAGGACTTCTGGCGAAGCTCGACATTTGGCAAACCGATCATCAAGTCAGCTTTCACAGCCTGCGGCATACCTTCGCCACATGCGCCCACCATGCAGACACAGACCTGAAACAGATACAGATGATCTTGGGACACGGCTCCGATTTGCGGAAAACCTACGGCTTGCCAGCCCCTAGGGATTTAGGCGCGACGGTGGACTATATCAAGCCAAATGTCAGCTATAGCCCAAGGATGCAGGAGGCTTGCAGATCTCTTCGTGACGCAATCAACCGTGTGGATTTTGGCATCGACCTAACCGGGATCAATTGGCTTGATTGGCGTAAGGCCAAAAAAATGAAGGAGCACGTATGACTCGTATCGACTTCAATGGCACACAACTACGCCTATATCTTCCCTGTGGTTGCCTGATCACTGAGGGATACCGGGAGCACTGTATGGCACCTTGCGATGGCTTTAGCTGGAGCGAATCAGAATTGGTCAGAGCAGGATGGCACTTTGTTTGGGCTTTCTTGGCTGAAGAAGGCACGGATCTAGGGGAATTATCGCCCTCTGAGCTTGCAACTCATCTTGAGCCATTTGAAGGGCTATTGGTGGACGATACCCAGCTCAAACAAGTCTTACAACTCGGGAATCTGCTACTCGGTAAAAAGCGTCGTTTGAATTCCTGACGGAATTTTCAAAATCGTAATTAGTATGTGGCGCTTTCATAGCGCCACTTACACAGACCAACCGAACCAATCTTTGGTCAATGTTCGACCATCTAACCCCGATCAACTTCGCTCACCGGATGTAAGCATCTCGATTCGTGATTAAACGTCATTTCACTAACCCTATAGGTCTCCCCCAAAGTATCACGGTGCCCTTCTAGCGCATCAGAGAGCGTTTGGAGGCGATTATTTTGATATGACCTAGATTTCAAAATCGCAGTATCGATTTTCTCGCCTAGGGACTCGTTACCACTCGTTTTTTCTAGGACTTTTGTTTTATTGCTGAGGCTGGTGGACTGGTTCCGGGCTTGAACACATAAATCACGAACGATGGCGGCAACATGCTCATAATGTGCTCTCCCAGACTGCGCCATGATACGAGGCGTATAGCAAACGGCATTGCCCTTCACCACATCTTTGAGCATGTAGCCGGATGCCCATTGGATTGCCCCCTGAATCCCGGTGCAATGTTTGATAACCAGTTGGTGCTTGGGATTGGAACCATCCCACTTACCCCCAAAGCTCTTGAGCTGTTTACGCTGCTTGTCGGTCACGTCGCCGGGAACAAAGCTGTGCATGTGGGCACGACCTTTTTCGTCATATTCAAAGCAGAAAGGGACGCTAAGGCCGAAGATCTCGGGGAGTTTCTTCCTCGCTATCTCTTTAAGGTTTTCAAGGGGACGCTTGGACTTCGATTCAGACAAATTCAAGTTGACGGTAGAATACGTCCCCTTACTAGCCTGTAGGTAATAGACCACTCCGAACGCCCAACGCTCAGGCAGGGAAAGATCGTCCCACTCTGGTAATGGGTTTTTCTTCCAGCCTTTGACGACTTCGATTTGAATAGGGTTTCGAGTAGGATCAGGGTTAACACCCGTAACCACGGCTCTCACTACTTGAACCAGAGCAACAGGGCTAAAAAGTGCCGCCAACACTGACACTACTCGGGATATTTTGCGCCTTTGGGTAACTCTTTTTTTTCCACTTTTTCCCGTTTGTTGGAGAGCACTTTTTGATACAGCTCGCTTTCCCAAATCAGCCATGACTTGGTTAGTCAAATACCAGAAACGCCGCTGCTCACCACTAGCATATGAGTCTCTCTCAATAAGTGGTCTGCGAAGCTCTACACGCTTAAGGATGATGCGGGGGGATAATGCTAATTTTGATGACCGGTCATTGTGTGCCGGATCTGCAACTGGTATGCTCATAATCTGTAGATATTCCTTTATGCCGCCCTACGGCGGCTTTTCTTATTGAGGTTGCAATGACACAACTCAAAGCAACACTTGTGAATCTACCTTCCAGCCTAGCCGAGCAGATACGCCAAAACGGCGGTCTACTGCACCTTGGCAGCACCACAATGAGCGATAGGGTTCCAGCGAAAAGAAAACAAAGATCTGGTGAGAAACGACCACACCAGCAGCAAAATGACAACACTCAACTAGACGAAGTGATTGCCGTCATTTTTGATCGGTGAACTAAAGCCCGTCAATGGGCGGTTCCTTCCCCTCTGAAACGGCCAACCATGCCGCATCAACATCCTCTCTGATTGCTTCAACTTCTTCAGCTGTCAGGTCTCGTACAATAAGCTCTGGCAACTCTTCCAGCCCTTCAGGGTCAGCCCCTAAAGTGAGCACCTGCCGCAAGCTATCAGATGCCAGCTTGGATGCTGTGGCGATACTGGAAATTGCCCTCGCAACTTTTAATGGATCAGTTTTATCCTCCTTTCCCAACCTTTCCAGAAGCTCCCAGGATTGGCTCAGGATCCGCTCGCATATTGCTGCCTGAGACCGAACAAGGCGAGCTGCCTCCATACGCACAAATTCAACACCAAGACTATCAAGCAGAGAAGCTCTGGCCTCTTCAATCAGCTCAGCTCGAAGCGAGCCGGGAATAGTCTTTGTTCGCGCCCGAATCCGTCGAAGAGTCGCCGGGGATAATCCTGTCTGCTGAGAAATTGCCGTTATAGGCCAACCAGCAGCAATCGCAGCAGCAGCCTGAGATTCAAGTTCAGGGGGTGTCCTGCGCATCATGCAACCCCTTGATCCCGAGCGCATCAGACGGGACTAATTGCTCCCATCGGATAATTGCCAGCTCTACCAGTTGCGTTGGTGACATATTCAGGGCGCTTGCCCATATCGACACACGCTCAGCAACAGGGCGAGAGAGCCGGATAACTTGCACAGTCTTTTGCGGCTTCATACCTGTCCCCCCTCATTCCCTAAACCTTTCTGCTCTTCGCAAAACAGCGTCCATAAACGAGCATTGCCATTGTGATAAGTGCCTTGGACAGCTCGCACATTGTCACAACTTAGAGGGGTGAGCTCCGGTGACTGCGGTACTTGAGATAACAAAGCACCAAAGAAGTCATTCTCAATCGATAGATGCATCGAAATCATATCCATCCCGACAGGGGCCATCATCAAGGAGCGGATAAACTCACGTAGTCCCAACACCTGCTGCATTGCAAAGAATCGACGACTATCAATTTTTCTACTCTCACAGATATGGCGAACTGCACCATAAACACGGGCATCAATAACACGCGCTTGTTCTTCATTGGTCTTTTGAACATCAAGGATCACATCGCGAGCCGCCTCCAAGTCACCTTTATCCATCAGTGTGAGTGCATATGACAGCTTACTAGCAGTAACACCATGAGCCTGTTCAAAGCGAGTTTCCGGGATCATACCTTACCTCCATTACGAGCCAGCGCCGCTGCAATACGATAAGCACCGCCAAGGTTGCCTAGTTCGATCGTGTGTTGGCGCTGCTTCTCGATTTCCTCCTTAACCTCCATGCGCATCCTGTCCGTCCGATCGAGAGGGGAATCAAGCTCATCAATCCAACCTGTTTTCACTTCACCAGTGACGATCTCATCATCTTGAATCCGCTCAATCGGTAAATCGGCAAGCTCAGCTAAAAACGCTTTGTCCTTGCCTTCCAGATAGTGCGCGTCCTCACCCAGCCGTACAGCGAGCTGGCGTTTTAATTCGCTAAACCTCATGTATAAGCCCTTATATTTCATAATGTTAGCTATGTAACCATGTTACACAAATAGATACCCGTTCACCATAATTTGATAAAAAAAACCGGCTCGTAGCCGGTATGGACTTCATGTCTGTAAGTGATCTTAATTCGCCGCTAAGCTGCCCGACAGGCACGTTTTACACTCGCGGTAGATATTCCAAAGTATTCGGCGGTCGCTTGAATACTTGCACCGTTTTCCTTACGCCATTTAGCAACTGCTGTATCATCGATCACCTTCTCACGGCCTAGCACCTTACCCTCTGCCTTGGCCTTAGCGATCCCGGCCATCTGACGAGCCTTGATATTTGAGCGCTCCAACTCTGCGACAGCGGCCAGCATGGTTAGCATTGCCTTCCCGATTGGCGTGGACAGATCAAACCCTTCCCGCAAGCTGATAATCGACACACCCTTAGCTTGCAACGCCTCAACCGTGCGCAAAACGTCGATAGTGTCGCGCCCAAGACGGTCAACGGCGGGAACAATTAGCGTATCCCCCTTCCGCACAAACTTGAACAGCTCGGAGAATTCCGGGCGCTCTAGTGCCTTCACTGCGCCAGATATGCCCTCGTCTGAGAACCACGTTTCTACCTTGTGGATCTGCTCAATGCTGTGTCGCTGTGCCTCTACGCTCTGCTCACCAGTGCTCACCCTCAGATACCCGATAACCGCCATACCGATCCCCCATAAATAGCTCATAAACTATGGCTCACAATATATGTGTGGCTCATAATGAAATCAACACTTTTGAGCCACCCTTTTCAGTGGGGGGGGTTGGGAGGCTCAAAAGGTACAATTTGTGAGCCATCCCATAGAGTTAAGCAGCGGTCTTTAAACTTTCTGCAATGTTAAGGTTTATGGCGTTTAGATCGTGCAATGTACATCTATGAGTATGCCTATCAGCAGCTAGATATATAAAAAAGTAGAGGCACCCACTTGGCGCCTCTAGTCTTTCGTTTGCTGTGTCAAAATACAGTCAACCAAAGACAGTTTTGAAAAAAACTTGGTCTTTAGTGGATTTTTTAGCTATTTTAGTTGCTTTCTCTGCATTTTTTTCATCTTTAACTTGGATGGGCAGAATATCTATCTGGTCCCAACGCTTCACAGAACCCATCTGATACTCTTGTAAAACTTTAGCGAGATCCACTTGCTCACCCTCCACTTTTACACACAGATCAGGCCGAGTAGGAAACATGGCTGTATCTCCTGTCTAATAGAATGCCGCTTATATAAGCATGCATATTGTGCGCCAAGTAAAGTCCTTGCTAATGATGCACAAAAAACACCGTCATAAGTACCTATTTTATAGGTTAATCCCGTTACGCTCCTAAGGTTATGGCTGGCTGAAACGGGATATTACATTCATGTGCTCACTGCTTTTTGACGGCTTAGCATTGTTTCTATTATGTTGTGACAATAACATCTCAAGCACACAAATCAAGCCGCAAACGAGAACCATCATGCTTTTAATGCGGTGACTTCACCTTCATGATGCTCTGCTTCATCATCAGTAGTGTTACCAGCCTGCTCCTCAACCTGCTCGGCATCGTCCACTCCATTGACATCATCTTCAGACTCAGGTTCTGGATGATCTTTAATGGTGAGACCCTCTGAGGCACCACAATCATGACCAGAGTGACTCAGCTGCTCATCGCCTAGCGATTCAGCAGGTAAGAATTGATTGAGGTGAAGCAGAAGGGGTTCTGAGCCAGAGATACGCTCGGCAACAAACTGTCCCAATATGCCAGTTAAATCTAGCAATAGTTCGTGGGGTTCTTTGACATTATTGAACAGTCGATCTTCCGCTTCCGAGCGATCAACCACATATGAATGTGAGGGATACTTAGCGATCAGATGTTCTATTGCCCCATGTTTTAAGATCCCTTTGTTCAGTCTCTTACCGTACTCAAATGCAATCTCCATGGAACGACTAACTTCCCCTAGACGCATTGGTTCTAGCTGTTCATAGATCGGGCTCAGAAGTCCAATTGTCACCTTGGTTGCAGCTTCTAGTGCTTGCTTAGTACTTAACCTAGCCCCCATTCGTAAGTCCATAAATTGGGTTCTCATGAGCTCGTTACTACGCTCAGCGAGAGTACTCAGTGCTTGAAATGAATCTAGACCTGAGTTTCTTTCGTAATACTCCTCTTTATTCATCAACTGGATATCTAGCGGTCCAAACTCCCCACTATCAGTCATCCAAATCTCATTCGCACATAACGCCAAAAGTGTGCCAGAACTTTTACAGTAACCATCAACAAACACCGTTACTCGGTTGTAGGCGTTTTGAAGTGCTTTCCCCATTCTGTAGGCGCTATCAGGGATTCCCCCGTATGTTGACACCCAGAGAATGACATGATCATTCTTACTGAATTGGTTAATAATATTGCGAAAATTGACATCAGCAGGAGAACCTATCCCCCCAGAATATACAACTACATCAGCCTCAAGCTGGCGCTCTATCTCTAAAGCTAACTCACCAAGCCGCTGTGGAATCGGAACAGGTTGGGCATCAATGTCACCCTGCTCGCAAGACTCATCCAGAGTCATGTCTTTCACCTTGAGTGAGATATCAAGCACCCCACGAGAATTCTTCATCTTCAGCTCCTAAAGAATCTTAATCTGTACGAATATACATAAATTAAGAGTCAGGATCAGAGATTGGCATCTCATTATATAAAAGTCTCATTTGGAAGTTGAACCGGAGTCAAAATTTTGGTGTCATACCGAAGGGTCACAGAAATGATTCGCTGGAACAGGTCATCTAACTGATTGATCTTAAATGACAAACTAAAAATTGGTTGTCACTCACCCCAGCTCCACCAAACGTTTGGAAAGGGCCACCTCGCAAGAGGTGGCCCTTTTTTATCGAGTTTATCTAGCGTGAAAGCCTCAACGTCTCACAGAAAGCGCAGGGGAATATTCACACTGGGGGCTGTGACGTCAACAAACTGGTCAATACCACGCCACAACCTAGCATGCTCACGGAGTGCTTGCTGATAGGCCCAAGTGGCGATGGCGGTAGAACGCACGGCGTCGACGCTCACCAGAGGGGCCAGCTCGTCAGTGAGGTACGCCCCGTGAGTCAGGATATTCTGCTCGTACCAGGCATCCCTGTGCTCGGGAGCGGCGAGAAAATCCCGTTTGCTCCGGTTACAGTTGGCGTGTGCCAGTACGAAGTTGTGGCCCAAATCGATTGGATAACGACGCCAGGAGATGAAATGGTCTACCTCGCCATTCCCGTGTATCGCCTTGTTACAGTAAAAACAGGTTCCCGCCTGCAAGTCCCTCAAAACCTCCCCCACTCGCCCCAGCGCCTGACGGCTTGAACCAAAGAGAAAATTCTCCAGCCCTACACTGGGGCCAATCAGTGGCTGATTCCCCTTGATGTCGCAGATAAGCTGCAACCAATGCTGTCGGGAGAGGGAGACCACCAGATCGTAAAAGCGGTGGAGACAGTAGAGAATGCCGGGGTTCAGGCAGATATGATCCGCGCCCCTTTGATGAGGATAGAGGTGTCACTCCTCTCGCCCACCCAATATCTGCAGACGCCACAAGGGCCCCTCAACAAGGATGCGCCGAACTCGGGCAAGAAGAGGCCGCCAGGCGTCGTGACGACGCAGTGCAGTTACCGAGCGGACCCCCTCTGCACGCAGCCGGGACAACTCCGTCAGCATGATGGCCTGACGACCGCTGCTCTGTTTGAGCAAGGTAGCCGTTTCTCCCGTCGCCGAGTAGGGCAGACTGTGCTGCCAATAAAGCTCCACAAACTTGGTGGCCAGTTCGTCCAGCGTAATAGTGCGCGCCGCGGTCAGATCATGGGTCTCGGTACTGCGTTCAATCGCGATATCTGCAATCCCGTGAAGCAAGGCGCACTTGTAAGTGGCCACAAAATCGCCTTCGGTAAAGATGCGTTGCAGATAGGCAATAAAAGCGAGTTGTTGCTCAGGGGAGGCGTGCATGTTCACCCCCAAGGATCAGACTCTGCCAACTCAAGCCGCTACGCGCCAAGGCATCCTCCTGTGGTTCTGACACATGGAGCAGTGTCATCCCCTCCTCCAATGCAAGCCGCTCCACCTCATCGACAGCTACCGGATACATGGCTCGCTCCCGCATATCCTGCTCCGAGATAACCAAACGAAGACTCAATACCAGATAACCATCTGGTGAGAGCAGCTCATGAAGACGTGCCAGCGCCAAGGGACGAGACTCCGGGGGGAGATGCATCCAGACAGCACTGAGCAAAATCAGATCAAAAGTACCGGTCACGCGAGAGAGAGCCGGCATAGCGTCATTGACCCACGCAACTGCAGCCTCACAGGTATGACATTGACCTTGTAGAGCGAGTGACTGACAGGGCTCGGCAGCGACCACAGTGTTGCCCTGATGGAGCCCCGCTAAAAACGCGGCATCCCGACCACTGCCAGCCCCCACATCAAACACCCTGCGCGGTGCAGCCAAAAGCCAAGGCTCCAGCAGAGTGAGCCAGTCGCAATGAACAGTGCGCGCAGATACCTGCTGGTAACGGGTCGCCAATTCGGTGGCGTGGCGCTGCTAGTAATCGAGGGACACTATGCGTTCCGATCGGAGAAGTAAGAGAAATAGTCCAACAAGATCAGTGGGTTGACCATGACAAGGACGACACTTTCCACACATGAACGATTAAGGGGGCAGAGGCATTTACAAAAACGGGATGCCAGCCAAAAGAAGCGCGGCCAGAGGGCTCTGAATGATGCCACCGCTCAACATTTCGGGTAATATTTGTCCAACTCACTGATCTCTTGGCACTTATTATCGCCATGAGAGGTCAACGCCAGATGGAGATGGCTATTAATGAACTCGACTGATGTCGTGGCCCTGTTTGGGGATGACTCGTGCTATCGAAAGGCTGGTTCTCATGGCTCGCCACGATCAACGTAACCCCCATATTCCACTGATCGCCTCCCACTGCTACGTGCAGAGACCTAACGCAACCCGACCGGACAGACTACGCCGCTTCGCCATGATGGGTATGTCGCAACTGGTGTTGGGCTATGCCGGACGCAGTAGCGAGACTCATCCTATCCACCGCCTGCTCAGTCAGATAAAGGTTGGCGATGCCGTGCGTATCGCTCCCGATAAAAACAACAAGCTTCATGTGTATCACCAGAATCACGAAATAGCTCGCCTCTCCCTGCTCGGCGAAGAGACCTGGAAATTCGACATGAATAGCATCCGTGAAGCCCGAGTGATTGCTCTGGTGGAACGACGTAAAGAACAGGAGAAAGAAGAGTATCAACCCCAGATATGCATCGAGCGCTGGGAGATCCCAATCATTGAGTTGGAGTTGTAACATCAGGTCTCAGTACAGCAAAACGGTGACCAGCGGCAATTTTCATCAGATGGCCCATCCAGAGCCATATCTGTATTCATTTTGCCGATCGCAAGGTGCAGCCAGTTCGGCTATTTCCAATGTCGCTTGCCCTGCGCCACAAACCGAAACAAAAGTTGCATATTTTAGGATATCCCTCATCGTGCCATCATGAGTAATCTCCATATCACATACAGCTTACGGTTGCTTTAATGGCCATAAAAGTGCAGGAAATGCGATGTTTTAACTCAACATAGGTAGTCAAAGTCCAGAGCGTCCTCCACGGATATCACCACCATTGAAATCGTTTTCTTTTTAGGCAAAGAACCTGAGTTAAATCAAATAAAGTTGAATGCCGTCTTTGGTATGGTGAGAAGATACCAAGCGATCCTCCCTGTCGCTTCCCCTGCTGGCTCTGCCAGATGCAGCATTTTCTGCGCCTTGAAAGCGAGTTTATGACGCCATGATCACCATCACCCTCGATGGGGCTCAGTTGACGGTTGACCCGACCAGAACCCTGCTCCAGATAGCCAAACAGCACCAGATCGATATCCCCTCCCTGTGCAGTGACAACACCAGCGCTCCCAAAACGCCGTGCGATCTCTGCGTGGTCGAGATTGCCGGGCTCGGCATCCGGTGCGCCTGCGAGACGCGCCCCAAGGCAGGGATGATGGTCACGACCCAAAGCGATGCCCTGCGCGCGCACCGTCAGCAGGCGCTCGGCCGCATCCTCGCAGATCACTACGCCGATTGCGAAGCCCCCTGCCAACGCGCCTGTCCGGCCGGGGTGGACATTCAATCCTATCTGCACCACCTCGCCATGGGGGAGCACGAGGCGGCGATGGCCGTCATCAAGCAGACCCTGCCGATGCCCCTCTCCATTGGCCGGATCTGCCCCGCTTTTTGTGAAGCGGAGTGCCGCCGTGCGCTGGTGGATGAGCCGCTGGCCATTCGTCAGCTCAAGCGCCATGCCGCCGATCTCGATCTGGCCGAGGTTGCCCCCTATCAACCGGCAAAGAAGCCCGCCAAGGGCAAGCGGGTGGCCATTATCGGCAGCGGCCCGGGCGGTCTCACCTGCGGCTATTATCTGGGTTACGAAGGGTTCGAGGTCGATCTGTTCGAGGCGATGCCCGAAGCGGGTGGCTGGCTGCGCTACGGCATCCCTGAATACCGGCTGCCCAAGGCGATCCTCGATCAGGAGATCGACCTGATGTGCCAAAGTGGCATGCGGATCCACACCAGGCAGCGACTGGGCCACCAAATCACCCTCTCGGAGCTGTGCCGCGACTATGATGCGGTCTGTCTGGCGGTTGGCGCTTCCAAGGCGGTGCCGATGGATTACCCGGGCAGCACCCTGGCCGGTTGCTATCTCGGGGTCGATTACCTCAAGGATCGGATGCTGGCCAAGCGGCTCACCACCGGCAAGAGGGTGGCGGTGATCGGTGGTGGCAACACCGCCATCGACTGCGCCCGTACCGCCATTCGGCTGGGAGCGGAAACCACCCTTATCTATCGTCGCACCCGCGCCGAGATGCCCGCCGAAGCGTACGAGATCGACGAGGCGGAGCACGAAGGGGTGCGCTTCATGATGCTGACCAATCCGGTGGAGAATCTGCCGGACAGCCGTGGTCGCGTCTGTCAGGTGCGTCTCGAGAAGATGGCCCTCGGCGAACCGGATGCCTCCGGTCGCCGCCGCCCGGAGCCCACCGGCGAGTACCTTGTCGAAGAGTTCGATACCGTGATTGCGGCGGTCTCCCAACAACCGGATCTCAGCTTTATGGAGGGGGAGCCCCTCACCCTCCCCTTCACCCGCTGGCAGACGCTGGAGTCCCATCCCGAGACCATGCACAGCGGTCACGGCAACCTGTTTGCCATCGGCGATCTGCGCCGTGGACCGGCGACCGCCATCGAGGCGGTCGCCGATGGCCGCAAGGCCGCACTGGCCATCGACCAGTTCCTCCATGGGGATATGGTCGATCCGGTGCACCCCTTCAACGCCTGCAAGGCACCCAAACTCAAGCAGGTGGATCCCGCCCAGTTTGCTCACCTGAAAAAAGTCGCCCGCAGCATCATGCCTCATTTGGCAGATAAGGATCGCGAGGGCAGCTTTGCCGAGGTAGAGCGCGGCATCAGTGACCAGGATGCCCGCAGCGAAGCCAGCCGCTGCCTGGAGTGCGGCTGTCAGGCCAACACCGATTGTGCCCTGCGCGACTACGCCACTGAATACAAGGTCGACCAGCGCGCCCTCGATACCAGCCAGTGCCAGAAGTTTGCAGTGGATAACAGCAGCGAATTTATCGTGTTCGATGCCAACCGCTGCATCGGCTGCGGCCAGTGCGTGCAGACCTGTGGCGAACAGGCGGTACAAGGGGTGCTGCACTTTGCCAAAAACAGCGATGGCACCCTCTCAAACCGCCCGCAGTTTGATGCCGGGCTGGCAATGGGCGACTCCCACTGCGTGCAGTGCGGCGCCTGTGTACAGGTCTGCCCCACCGGCGCCCTGGTGGATGCCCGCGACAAGTCACAGGGGCGCACCGAGCTGCTCACGCCGGTCAATACCATCTGCACCTACTGCGGGGTCGGCTGCGGTGTCACCCTCTATGTCGATGAGGCGCGCAACCGTATCCGCTATGTGGAGGGGAACCGCAACTCACCGGTCAATCAGGGGCTGCTCTGCGTCAAGGGGCGCTTCGGCTTTGACTTTATCCAGAGCGAGGAGCGCCTCACTACCCCGCTTGTCCGTAAAAATGGCGAGCTGGTGCCTGCCAGCTGGCAGGAGGCCATCGCTCTGGTCGCCGAGCGCTTCACCGCCCTGCGCCAGCGCTATGGCAGCGATGCGCTGGCAGGTTTCTCGTCGGCCAAAACCACCAACGAAGAGAACTACCTGTTCCAGAAGTTCATGCGCCGGGAGCTTGGTACCAACAACGTGGATCACTGCGCGCGGCTCTGCCACGCCTCCACCGTTACCGGGCTGGAGGCGTCGCTAGGCAGTGGCGCCATGACCAACGACATCCCGAGCATCGACCACTCGGATCTCATCTTCATCATCGGCTCCGACACCTCGGCCGCCCACCCCATCATCGGCTCCCATATCAAGCGAGCCGTCACCACGGGCAAGGCGCGGCTGGTAGTGGCCGATCCGAAGCGGATCGAGATGGCGGACCATGCCAGCCTCTATCTGGCTCACCGACCCGGCACCGACGTGATGCTGCTCAACGGCCTGATGCAGCAGATCATCCAGCACGACTGGCACGACAAGGCCTATATCGCCGCACGAGTAGAAGGGTTCGAAGCGCTGCAAGCGGAGGTGCTCTCCCCCGCCTATGCACCGGACAAGGTCGCCCTCGTCACCGGCGTACCGGCCGAGCAGGTGATCGAGCTCGCGCGCCTTATCGGCACCGCCGAACGCACCGCCATCTACTACTCGATGGGGATCACCCAGCACACTACCGGCCACGACAACGTGCGGGCCATCGCCAACCTGCAACTGCTGTGCGGCAACATCGGCATCGAAGGGGGTGGCATCAACCCGCTGCGGGGCCAATCCAACGTGCAGGGCGCCTGTGACATGGGGGCGCTGCCCAACTGCCTGCCCGGCTATCAGAAGGTGGCCAGCCCCGAGGTGCATGCCCGCTTCGTGGCAGCCTGGCAGCAGCCAGACTTGCCGCGCACGCCCGGCCTTACCCTCACCGAGACCATCGATGCCGCCTGCGCGGGCAGCATCAAGGGGCTCTATGTGATGGGTGAAAACCCGGTGCTGAGCGATCCGGATCAGCATCACGTCATCGAGGGGCTCAAGCAGCTGGAGTTTCTGGTGGTGCAGGATATCTTCCTCTCGGAAACTGCCCAGCTAGCCGATGTGGTGCTCCCCTCCTGCTCCTTTGCCGAGAAGAGCGGCCACTTCACCAATACCGAGCGGCGGGTACAGCGCATCTCCCCCGCCCTCAAGGCGCCGGGGGAAGCACGGGAGGATTGGTGGATCATCCAGCAGATTGCCAATGCAATGGGCGGCGACTGGCGCTATCAACACCCGCAGGAGATCACCGCCGAGATCTGCCAAGTCACCCCGCAATACGCCGGCATCCAGTGGGACAAGGTGGGAGCACAAGGGCTACAGTGGCCCTGCAACGACGCGGCGCCCGAAGGCACTCGCCTGCTCCACGGCAAGCAGTTCACCCGTGGCAAGGGGGAGATGGTCGCGACCCCGTTCCGCTATGCCGCCGAACTGCCCGATGAGACCTATCCCATCGTGCTCACCACCGGCCGCCTGCTGGAGCAGTTCCACACCGGCACCATGACCCGCAAGACCAAGGGGCTCGACAAGCTGGCTGGGCCACGGGTGATGATGAGCGTGGTGGATGCGCAGCGGTTGGGGATCAGCAACAGCGAGCGGGTGAAGGTCGCCAGCCGCCGCGGCCATATCGAACTGCCCGCCTTCGTCACCAAGCGGATGCAACCGGGCGTGGTCTTTATCCCGTTCCACTTTGCCGAAGCCCCGGCCAACCGGCTCACCATCAATGCCACCGACCCCCACGCCAAAATCCCCGAGTTCAAGGTCGCAGCGGTGCGCATCGACAAGGTAAAGTGCCACCTGTCCTCAGCAGACAAACATGAGATGGAGACCATCTGACCGGAATAAACTACGCAATCAGCTGGATAAATCACAATAAAAAGAGCCACCCAAAGGGTGGCTCTCTACATAAATCAAGATCCATTTACACTCACATAACTAATTGTTCCTAGTGCATACTCCATAATCCAAATATGCCAAGGAACTACTTGGTGAGAGCATCGACGGTTGCACCACCACTCTTATCATCACTTCGATAGCTGTCAATATAGGTACTATTATCACGCTCAAGTGCAAAATGGTAAGTGCTTCCGCTTAACGACTCAAGATTAACAGTCACAGTATCACCTTTAACACTAATTCGTCCTTCCGGATCAACTTTAACATTAAAGTTAGCATCTGTGATTAATTCAACTTGTGTTAATGTTCTTGTTGGATCACTAAGGCTTAGTGTCAATGTATCAAAGTCTTTATTTAATATAATAGATACTGGAGATGATATTTTAATACCTCCAACAGAAACCTCATCATTACCCCACAAATTGGCTAATATGTTTTCCCGATTGGTATCCTCTACAATATGTGCTTTATTATCTGAGCGAGTCACTCTAATATCTGGATTATTGGCATACTCATTTAACTCATGGCTATTGACTCCATTTAAAATAACATACTGGTAGCCAGACACATGCTCGTCCTGTGGAATAAATGACGCTAACGTATACCCATTGACCGCTTTTTTTGTTGTACCTATATCCGACCAATTAGCAGAGACGCGTTTTTTCTCCATTACAATGTCTGTCCCTTTCGGGAACCAATAACCTACATTAGCCCCATGAACATTCCCTTCAACAAGAAATGAAGTTACATTGTTATACTCTTCCTTTACATCAGGCGAAATAGAAACACCATTTACCTCTACTTTATTAGTTCCATTTGCATTTAATTTCCTACTGTCAATTATCGTTCCCATCTCGACATTCTCATTGCTGCGAATATCTGAGCCAACAGCTATAATTTTGTTATTAAGAACAAACCAAGACTTCAATGCACTGATACTATCATTATGATTATGGAAGTCAGCACCAATAGCAGCTAATGTTTTGTATGCAGCACCACCAACTCTCTGCATATTAACCTGCTTGTTTTTACCAACTCTCGATGCGACTTTATTATTATTTGTGCAATCACCCAACGATTCGGTTAAATCAATGGTAGTACCAGAAACCCGGTATGGGTTAATCAAAGGCCAATAGTCAGTATATTGCAGAAGATCTGCATTATATAGATAGGTCGCACCATCACCAGTAAACCAACCTTTTCTATTCTCATTATTCATACACTCAAAATTTCCGACTCTGGCAGAATGCAATGCCAGGGCAAAAGTATAACCGTTTCCTTGATAAACAAATCGGTCCATGTCTGGAAAATAAGATGCCTGAGGAGATTGAACTACAGGATGTATGCTTGTATCTTCAATTAATTTTTTTGCTTTATTATAAATAACGAAATCTTGCTGCCCTTGCAAAAAACCCTTTGTATTATCTGAAATGATTTGCCCTTTTATAAATTCTGATATTTTATTTCTATCATTTATGGTTGCTGCATCAATGAATCTAAACATAGATGCCAAAACTGCATGACCTTCTACATGATTTTGCCGCTCACCTCTGGCAATAGCTCGACCATTTTGCATATCCAGCATTTGTCCAGAATACATAAAAGGGAAAAAACTTTTATACAGAATATTATACACTCTTAATAGCTTTGGATCGTCTGCAGGCCATTTTGAATTAGCCATTAGATTCATCACCTTACCAACACCTTCAAGTAAAACATTACCATAAGTACCAGTGTATGGAATATCACCATGCTGGATAAAGGATCCATCATGATAAAATCCATCATCCGTTGTTACAGGATCCAGAACTTGAGGTAATACATTTAGTGCGTTTTTAATCTCGTCTTCTCTTTCCGAAATTATTCCACGCACAAGTACAATTTGTACCATATCAGTACGGTTGCCACCTGTAGCTTCACGATTAACAGGATTGCTGGAAGCGCTAGCCCCTTCACTAACACCATTCCGGTCTGGCAATGGCGAAAAATATCTACTGGCCTCTGTATAATTTTTAATTTGTTCAGATGTAAGATCAGGATAAATCAAGGTCAATATATCATTTGTCGTTTTTGGTATACCAATCTCCCAATCCCACCAGTTGCCATATTCCAACGCTCCAACTTTATAGTGTTCCTTAACCAAATAATCCAAGGAACTGATAATGCTTGATAGCAAAATACTATTTCCTTGTAATTCACCTGGGAAGTGATATGCCTTTGCCATAGTGAGCAATCTGAGCATTGATGCTCTAATATTCGGGCCAACAACCTTGCCACCATTAGCATAATCGAATGGAAGATCGCTCCAAAGCGAATTCCTAGTATCAGTTACAATCAAGGAATTGAGGTACTTTACCGCATCCTGATTAATTTTATTGATCATGCCAAGTTGATAGCTATCATACTCTTGACCTGACACACCAATAATGGCCTCAGTCCATTTATCAGCCAAAACCTTATAATCCGGTGCCAACTCATGAGCTGCGGTTAGATTACTCATAAAAAATGTAAGCAGTGCAATTTTTTTTATAGAACCCATCATCTTACTCCTTTCAATTAAAAATAAAGCTGAAGAAATTAACCACCAGCTTTATTTATGCATATTAATCACCTTACCATGTATATTTTATACCAATACGATAGCGAGTTTGCCGGTTATCTGAATAACGATCTTCTCTAAGATTGCCAACCTCAAAAAATGGTTTCCAATTTTTATCTATTGCATAACTAACTTTAATATTATGCTGAGTATCATACTCCTTCCCATTAAATTCTGGCATTGCACCACTCGCCATTTGCTTAAACAAATCGAGCTGATATTCAAAGTCAAAATCATTATATTTATAACCAACCCATGCATCAAATTCTTGTATTTTAGAACGATACCCATAATTTGTGACTGGATTTATCGTTTCATAATCCCAAAACTTCCATTTATAACGACCTTGAACTCTAAAACCATTATCGAAGCTATAATTCAACCTTACAAATGGAATATGAACAGCACCATTTGATGATACATCGAATGAAGAGCCAACCAAGCCCGTCAAATTTTTATTTAAGGCTTTATAATAAAATGCACATAACTCAGAGCCGTCAAGATATGTAGAATCAAAAACTTGGGATGGATTACTGTTACCATATCGAGCATCAAGCTCAAATCCTATATTTTTCCCCGTATCAACATAAACCTTAAACCTATCGTCATGTTTTTTCGAGCCATCAGCATAACCATGACGATATTCCACCGTTGTCTTATAATCATTTGCCCATGCCTGACTAATCGAAAGAGAAAGCAAAGCAATAGGTAAAAATTTGACATAGCCTTTCATTTAAATAACTCCTGTTTCCAATTATTATTTTTACAATATGTTATGAATATGCTTTCAATACGCCAACAGGCACCTCTGTTGGACGCCATGGATCACCAGTATGCTCTAACCATGGGATTAGTTCGTTTTCTGTTAATTGATTAATCAAATCCATGTTATTACTAGCAATATTATGCAATTGATAAGGATCGTTATGATTATCATGCAAAATATATGTCAACGACTTACCTATCTTCCGATCGATAACCATCGTATAGCGTTCAGTTCTAATTCCACGTCGGCCATATGATTGCGCACCATATGGCATGAAAGTATAAAACTGTGATGTCGGCACAACATCACCAGCTTCCCCCCTCAGGGTTTTAACATAATTATTCCCTTCTACCGTATCGGGTATTAATGCTTCAAAATCGAGTAACCCGAATATTGTTGGATATATGTCAGGAGCAGAAAAAAGTAAGTCATCTTGTTTTGGTTTTAGTTTCCCTGGCAACCTAAAAATCATTGGAATCCTCATCGATTCCTCATAATGAACATTTTTTGTCGGTTCACCATTTGAACCCATACAACTACCGTGATCTGAAAAAAATACAACTAATGTATCATTTTTCAACCCTAGGCTATCCAACTCATCCAATATTCTTCCGAATTGTTCATCAACACCATGAACCATAGCCATGTATTCTTTGAAATACTGGGGACCATATCCTTCTAGATACTCTTTATTCCATTGAACATTTGGCCTACTATTCAATTCTTTCGATGTCTTCCCATCAAACTTATCTAGATATTTTTTGGGTATCTCATCGTATGGGGAGTGGGGGGGATTCATTGATACTACAAGTGCAAATGGCTTATCTTTATCGCGATAAGACCCATTTTCATTACGGAGATATTTTATCGCAATATCGGCCTCATGTTCAGGACTCCACTGATTTACTTTTATCGGATTATCACGAGGAGTATTATTGGCCCAATACATAGGTGACATATGCTTATCATACGTACCATATGAATACCAAAAATCAAAACCATGTCGACGATCCGGTGCCGTCCAATCATTCCAATAACGCCCCTCCATTGGGTTATTATAACTTGGAATAAAAGGCGCACTGGGGGCATCGAGGTGCCATTTACCAATATACCCCATTGAGTAGCCTTGCTGGCTCAGAATATCTGACCAAGTCACCGAGCCTTTTTTCAACTCAATACCAAAGTCTTTTCCGCCAAACTGGCCAGGCATACCAGTATGGCTGTTACCTTGTATACCATTACGATATGGATATTGCCCCGTCATCAACATACCACGAAATGGGGTACAAAGCGGAAAATTGGATACAGCTTGCCGAAGAACAACACTCTCTTTCGCAAATCTATTTATATTAGGGGTATATGATGGGTCTTGCCCCATAAATCCAAGAGCATGAGCTCTCATCTCATCTGGAAATACAACTAATAGATTTGTTTTTCCATTGATACGCCCAGTGGATGCGCCTCCACTTAGTGATGTTTGACACCCTGAAATTGATGAAGTCATAGCGACCGCGCCGGTTGCCGCTAGTCCCTTCAGCAAATCACGCCGAGAGATGGACATGTTTCACTCCAGAAATGATAGAAAATTTCGATACCTTTGCTTTCAACTCTTGCCAACAGTTGAATGATAACCAAAAGAAAGGAAAGGCATAGTGCCCAAGATCACACAAACAAAATGAAAGCGCAGGTGTGTGCTTTTTATTTCAAAAAAAGACAGTGGCAGATCAGGTGAAGTGAAGTGAAGTGAAGTGAAGTGAAGTGAAGTGAAGTGAAGTGAGAATAGATGTAAAAAATCATCCCCGAAGAGATGACTTTTACATTCCCAATAAACCATCAGCACCTTGCCAAAACTAACCATTATCCAATTCAGACAGCGGCCAATGTTCAAAATAGATATGTTGTGCTTGCCAATCTACCTTAGCTTGATTGTCACTTAATAAGTGATGGGCAACAGTAAATGCAAATTCAAAACTGACACCGAGGCCCTTGCCTGTGATGAACTGCCCATCCACAACAACTTTTTTATCAACATATGCACCATCAGAAAACTTCTTCTCCAATCCGCTGCCACAGGTATATTGATGATGTTGTAACAAGTTATGTGCAGCAAGAACCTTTGCACCTGAAGAACAAAGCGCACAAATTAATTTATTGTTAGCAATATGATTTGTAATGAACTTGTGAACATATAAAGAACCAAAAAGATTGTCGGTTCCTTTGGGGCCACCAGGCATCATAATGGCGTCATACAGAAAATCTACCCTTTCATCCAGAAGAGCATCAGCCTCAATTCTGGTACCGAAATATGTTGATATTTTTGTTATTGCCATGCATGAGAGTACATCTACTTTAATATCCAGCCTTCGCATTATATCGATAAATACGACCGCTTCAGCCTCTTCGAATCCATCAGCCAATAGCACCGCCACATGTTTAAAACCATTCATACGGAACCCTTAGAAATCAAACTGATAGTATTTTTCACATTAAGACCAATAGAGTCCCAATCATGACCATTAATAGCTGACGGAGTGGCAATCCAAGTACCACCGCAGGCTAATACTTGCGGCAATGCCAGATAGCTCAGCAAATTACTCAAGTTAATTCCTCCGGTAGGCATAAATCTAACTTGGGGATATGGTCCTGCCAGCGACTTCAGCATAGCTACACCACCAGAGGCTTCTGCGGGAAAGAATTTCAATAGTTGAAGTCCCAGCTCCAACCCCTGTTCTATTTGGCTAGGATTATTTACACCTGGAATAATCCCGATCTCTGCATCCTGACAGTATTTAACAATATTTGGATTCAATCCGGGACTGATCACAAAGTCAGCACCGGCACTAATAGCTTGATCCGCTTGCTCCCGTGTCAATACTGTTCCAGCGCAAAGAATAATATCAGGGATTGTTGCCTTTATTTGACGAATAGCTTCTGCTGCTGCTGGAGTGCGAAAGGTGATCTCGGCAGCAGGCAAACCATTTTCAACCAAAGTTGAACCCAACATGGCTGCATCCATGGCATTGTCGATCTGAATCACTGGGACTACTTTTAATTTCCCCAACCGCTCTTGCCACCTGCTCATCATGATTTCAACTCCTTCGTTAACGTCTCAATATAGTGGCGGCCAATGATGGCGCCTCGATGCTGTATAACTTCTGCAGCGACCTTGTTACCCCATCGGCAACACTCCGCTACCGATAGCTTATGATGTCGAGCAGCCAAAAACCCCGCGTTAAACGAATCACCAGCAGCTGTCGTATCGATCACATTCTGGACCTGTTCACCTCGACTCAATCCACAGCCAACATTCAGTACGGACCACATAGCACCTTCTTTACCCAATTTGATAATAACTTGGCTAACACCAAGATGGTGCAAACGCTCAATAATCATCTCTGAACTCTGAGGTTCATCCAGCAGCAAACTTTCATCATCTGCAGTTACCAACGCAATATCACACAGTTGATATAACCGATTAATCCACATTGCCGCATGAGCATGATTATTCCAGAGACGAGGACGATAATTTGAGTCAAATACAATCGTGACACCAGCGGCTTTAAGTGACTGTAAAGCCAAAATCAATATCTCCTTATCCTCTTCAGGTAAAATAGCGATACTGATCCCAGAGAGGTAAAGCAACTCTAAACTATGTAGTTTATCCATACATGATGTAAATTTCTCATGCTGACAGAGAAAACGTGCTGCGGATTCATTACGCCAATAATGGAAACAACGCTCCCCCTGCTTATCTATCTCGATGGCATACAGGCCAGGAAGCCGCTTCTGATCTCGCAATATCATAGAGCAATCTATCTGCTCTTCTTTCCAACGTTCCAACATACCATTGCTGTAATGATCATGGCCCAGTACAGTAACATAACGAGGAAATAGATCTGGTAATAATCTAGAGAGATAAATAGCGGTATTCAGGGTATCGCCCCCAAACGCTTGCTGCTGAATGCCGAATGCAGGTCCGCTCAATTCAACCATGCACTCACCGAGAAGCGCGATACCATCAGGTTGTTTATCCATTTGAGTTATTCACCTTAATCGTAAGGTACATATGAGTCACCATTTACTATCAGTGAAAGAGTTGACGCATTCCCGCATACCCAGTTCATAAGTTTGCAACGAGCAAACACGTTCCATGTTGCAAGTATCTTACTGGCACTGGAACACATCATGCCCCAATAGTTTCGATTTAAACTACAATGGAAGAATAACGAAACGAAATGACAATCGCAAAGATCTTGATCACATAAAATAAAAAAGAATCGTAAGTTACACTAGAAAAAATGAAACATTTTTGAGGTGTAACAGGTAACTCCCTTTCGAAGCAGATTGTTTTTCGGTCTTTCTGCCCTTCCTATGACCCATTCTTTACAACGATTCCACCAGCGTTGCTGCTCCAAACGTCGCGTCAAAGGACTCTGCTGCGCGGTATAATCAAAACGAAACAGCGCAACCACTTCATTTGTTTCCCTTACACCCTGCAGCTGGAGTCCAATAGCAGGTATCGCAAGAGTAAAATCACCTTGCTCGACCGGTAGTGGTAATGGTTTCGCCTCCCAGAGACCACTTCGATCCCCGCAATAGAGAGCCATATTCAAGGCCCGCAAAGACCAGAGGCTACTTGCTGGGCCACTGTAGTTATCTATTAACCTATCATCACACCCAAATACTCCTTGGGTTGGAAGGCCTGCTTCCAATGCCCCATTCGAAATAAAATAAGAAAGCGAAGAACTAAAAGCATGCTTCACTTCACCTGGTGGCAAGATGCCGTGATCTGCAGCTGCAATCAGAGGGGCTGCTGCAGCTAGTCGATAGCAAGCACTACGGCCAAAAAAGGGTAATCCCTGCGTAGTGAAAAAATAACGATAGGAAGCAACAAATTCAGCTAGAGTGCCACGAATAAACTCAGGGTCAAAATCAGGAAGGATTTGGTCTAGCCAATAAAATGAGTAATGAAAACCCCACGCATTATAATAGTCATAGTTACCTAATGCACCATCGCGAAACCACCCAGCGCCAACATGAAACTCTTTAATCCTTTCGTATTTATCATGGTCTACATGATCCACACCAGCTAACGATTTCAGGACAAACTGAACGGTCAGTGGAAATAAATGCCAATTATTATCAACAGTAATTAATGTATTTACCTGACTAAACCAAGCTACTATTCTAGCTTGTTCATCATGATTAAATCTTATCCAAACATGTTCCCTGCTCAACCATAGAGTCAATGCTAAATCCGCACTTTCACAGATACGTTGATCGCAGTCATGCATCACTCCCCAAAAGCCTGGGTGATTTGGGTCTGTTCCAGCAAGAAAAGCTGCATGAATGATATCTGCCGGCGATAACTGCCGACCATCTGCCAAGGCTAAATTGCTTTCATTTGGCCCCTTTGAATATAACCAGGCAGCCAAAGTAGGTAACAACCGGCTAGCCCCCTCCATGGCATCAGTTCGAGCACTCTGCTGGCTTGGTCGTCCGGGATAATAAGCATGGGTATAATCCCAAACAGCATAATGATCAAACGCCTCAGCCACATATTTTACTAACTCATTACACTGATATTTTAATCCAGCCTGAGGTATCGAGAAAACCTTTGCTATATGATTATCATTGTGTGTATATGAACGTTTTTTGTGAAAAAATCTTAGTAAGTTTTCTTGAAAAAGATGAAAATACATGGCCCAGTCCGGATTTTCATACGGGACAATTGGTCGTTTAGTTATTTTAATGTCACTCATTTAAACCCTCTCATATTCAAATAATTACATGGCTATCTAACAGATAAAATATTATGTATACTCATATTATCAATGCTGAGGTAAAGCAATGCTTTAATTATGTCTCTAGCATTACCCAATGCCTATGCATAACATTCGCTGCAATTCCACCACGTTGTATCTCCTCAGCCATCATCTGCATTTTGGGAGCAGTATGATAAAATATTTGGCGATATGATGTGCAGAGATAATTATGACGATACCGCTCTCCGGATATCGATAACACTCGATGTTTTGGACATCCACCATAACAAAGTGAATAGACCTCACATCGCTTGCATTGCTCGGTCAATTTCTGTGACTTTGCGGTACCAAATCTTTTTTGCATCTTGCCCGTAGCCATACTGACAAGTGAATGTAGATGGATATTGCCCAGTTTGTTGGCCGGATATACATAATGATCACAAGAATAAAGATCACCATTGGCCTCAATGACGATTGCCTGCCCACACTCTTTTGAGTGAATGCATAGAGAAGCGGGATATCCCATCCATACAGCTAATATACTGTCAAATATGCGAATAAAAACTTTACCAATATCAGCCCTACACCACTCATCAAATACATCATTCATAAAGCGACCATATCCATGTGCAGGCACAGAGAAATCCATTAATTTTGGATTTGGCATAGGTGTATAATGGCCATTATTATCAGCCTGACTAGCAGGTGACAACTCAACCAAAGGAATAAATTGCATGAAATTTGCCCCCAGTTTTTTCAGCGCAAGATAGGTGTCACGCCCCTTATCCCAATTTTTATCATTAATTACAGTCAGGGTGTTAAACTCTACGCCAAACTCCGTCAGTAATTCTATCGCATGCTGTACCCGCTCAAATGTTGGGTTACCATTCACTGAAACACGATATGCGTCGTGCACACTTTGTAGTCCATCTACTGACACACCAACCAAGAAATTATGCTTGGCAAAAAAATCGGCCCATTGGCGATTAATCCCGATCGCATTGGTTTGAAAGCTGTTGGTAATATGCTTTCCATCCGCATATTGCTGTTGATACGCAACCACATTGCGATAAAAATCCAAGCCTGCGAGAGTCGGTTCTCCCCCCTGCCATGAGAAGTCTATCTGCTGGCTATGTTGAGAGCGGATATATTCCCGGATGTAACGCTTCAGGGTCGCATCTGACATAGTCTGTGATGCAGTGGGACTATCCTGATGAATGGTGTGTTCTTTCTCCAGATAAAAACAGTACTCACACTTGAGATTACAGCGATAGCCTGTTGGCTTCGCCATCATATGAAATGCTGTTTGACTCTTTTGAATAATGCTCATTGATACCGATACTTTAAAAATTGAAGCTGTAACCGTAGTATACGAAACCATATGAAAGTATTTGTTGTGTCGACTCACAATTAACACAACGGGCAAAAAGAAAATGAAAACACATAAAAGAAAAAACCCAGCCAACTGAACTGGGTTTTCATATCATTGCGACTTATGTACGCCACGACACTATATGAGTTGCATCACCTCTGTGGCAGCAAGCAAAAATACGCCAGCACCATAGTCAATATTATGGTCTCGCTGAACATCACGGGGATTAAATGCAGGCAACTGCACCCAACCCATCATGCCATTTTCATGAATGCAACCGAGTAATGCTTGCCAGGATGAAAGTACAGATGGGAGGTACTCATCACGAGCCAGAATCCCCTGATTGATCCCCCAGGCCAAACCATAACAAAACAATGACGTTGCACTGCTTTCTGGAGCGGGGAAATGCTCCGGATCAAGCAAACTGGTACGCCAAAATCCATCCGGCTGTTGATAACGACATATTGTCTTGGCCAAGCCGCAAAACAGTGTCAAGTAACGTTCCCGTGAGGGATGGTCATCAGGCATTCGTGCTAGCAAGCGAGGGATACTGGCCAGTACCCAACCCACCCCTCGACTCCAGAAAACCAGCTCTCCATTTGCTTCACGCAACTCCCCCCCTTTTCCATCAGGGATATAGCGATGATCACGAAAGAAAAGGCCGGTTTGTGGATCAAATAAATGATCCACCGCATCCCAAAATGCAGGCTCCATATAATCCAGATACTTGTGATCACCTGTCAGTTGGGAGAGCCCAGCAAACACGGGGGGGGCCATAAATAAAGAGTCACACCACCACCAATCCTGACGGCCAGGAGCAGGTGACTCCAGCATCAAATCGAGGGCCTTGATGGTCGGCTCCAGCGCTTCAATCTGGTTGACCAATGGATAGACATCCAGGTAGGCCTGGCAGCACACGTGATCATCAGCAAATCGTGGGTTGGGGCCGGCCCGAAAGCCGGTATGCAGGGTGTAGTTCATCACCCCGTCCAGGTACTCCGTGTCATCCGTTGCTTGCCATGCATTCGCAACACAAGACCAAAATACCCCCCGCTCCCAATCTGTATCTTTAATAAATCGAACCTTGCCACTACGACGAATCACACTACGGGTCTGATGGGCCGCTTGATAGCGATATACACGCTTCATCGCTGCCAGCACCTCAGCTCTAGCTACTGATGACATAGTCAGCTCTCCTTATCAACGAGCCAGCCAGCCGCCATCAACGGCCAATGTGTAGCCGTTCACATAGTCACTGGCAGCAGATGCCAAGAATACCGCAGGGCCAGCCAGATCAGATGGTGCACCCCAACGATTCGCTGGGATCCGTTCCAATATTGCGTTGTTACGAGCCTCGTCTGCACGTAAAGCAGCTGTGTTATCTGTTGCCATATAGCCTGGCGCAATGGCATTAACATTAATGCCGTGATGAGCAAGTTCAGTGGCCAGAGCTCTCGTCAGACCCATTACCGCAGACTTACTGGCTGTATAGGAAGGAACTCTCACACCGCCCTGGAACGAGAGCATTGAGGCAATATTGATGATCTTGCCACCCCGACCTTGTTTAACAAATTGCTTGGCTACCGCCTGTGACAAGAAAAATACCGTCTTTTGGTTGATATTAATCACGTCATCCCAATCCTTATTTGTAAACTCGAGAATATCCTGACGGCGAATAATACCAGCATTATTCACTAGAATATCTACACCACCCATTACTTCGACAGCTTCTGAGACAATTGCACCCAGCAAGTCCTGTTGCATCAAATTTGCTGTGATGTAGTGAAATTTCCGGCCCATTGCTTCAATGGCTGCCTGTGTCTCAGCAGCAGGTTCGTAACCGACACCAACGATATCAGCCCCAGCCTGCGCAAGACCCAATGCCATGCCCTGTCCAAGACCGGTATTACAGCCGGTCACCATAGCGACTTTACCCATGAGATCAAACATGTTCATATTTCTTCCTGCGACAAGGCGGATTGGCTTGCGTCAAGCAACCCGCATAAATTAATTGGTAGGGTTTACTTCAAATCACTCATGGCAACATGATCCATATCGTGGAAAGTCTGGTTTTCACCGACCATGCCCCAAATGAAGGTGTAAGCCGAAGTACCGACACCAGAGTGGATAGACCAACTCGGACTGATTACCGCCTGTTCATTACGTACCACCAGATGCCGAGTCTCCTGAGGTTCCCCCATGTAGTGGAAAACCAGGTTGTTCTCACTCATATCAAAATAGAGATAAACCTCCATGCGGCGTTCGTGGGTATGACAAGGCATGGTATTCCACAGATTGCCTGGAGCGAGTTCTGTCATTCCCATCAGCAACTGGCAAGTCGGCAGTACCGAAGGATGCAAGTATTTATAGATGGTGCGAACGTTACAATTTCCCTGACTTCCCAAAGATTCCGGAGCAGCCTCTTCACGAGAAATTTTGCGTGTCGGATAAGCATGATGAGCCGGAGCACAATTAAGATAAAAACGTGCAGGATGCTCCGGTTTTACGCTAGAAAATACAATTTCACGCGCCCCCATGCCAACATAGAGAGCCTCACGAGCACCAATCTCAAAAGTCTTACCATCAACAGTCACCAAACCTGGCTCACCGATGTTGATCACACCCAACTCACGACGTTGTAGAAAGAACTCAACCCCGATCTCCTTCCCACCTTCCAGGGAAAGAGGCTCACCAAGCGGTACAGCGGCACCAACGATGATACGGTCTATGTGACTATAGGTAAGATTGATTTTATTCTGCTGGAACATCTCTTCGATCAGAAAATGGCGACGCAGGCCACTTGTATCTAAGTGTTTCGCATGTTCACTGTGTATGGGTTGACGAATTTCCATTTTAAAACCTCAAGTTATAACCACAGCCACTGACATCGATGAAAATAACTAGCCATCAGTGCATTACTGACTGTTCATTCATGACAAAGAAGTCGTGAAAACTAATTCCTTATAATGCAGGGGCAAACACCTTATAAGACTCCCACGTAATAATGAATGAAGAGCATTATTAAAGACCCTCTTCCTCACTAATGCACTCCTCAACAATGGCAGCCTCCAGTGCCTTTCTCATATCCTGAATTGTACTTTTACCAATATCTTGAAGAATATCGACCAGCTCATGCAATGATGCACCGTCACGTTCAAATGCGGCATTTGCAATCATTGGTAAGTTAACCCCAGACAATACCTCTACCTGATCAGAATCCATTAAAATGACGGATGCTCGATTTGCTGGTGAACCGCCAGGAATATCTGTTAAAAACAGTACGCCATCGTCAGAGTTAACTTCCTGAGCTGCATTTCTCAGAGCAGTCTCCAAATCATCCGTCGACATGGACTCGACAAAGTCGACGAAGCGCATCTGCTCCGGCTCCCCCACAATCGCTTTCATTGCAGACTGCATTCCGGATGCAAAGTTGATATGTCCAGACACTACAATACCGATCATGTAATTTATCCCTCTTAAATAGGTGGGGGATATCCCACCCCATTAGTATTTATCAGCGTATTTAAATAATCCCAAGGTAATGCCCGACTACCCCAGCGGCCAAGGTTGAGAAAATAAGCACTGGTGGCTTCGCCCAGAACCCGGTCCCCTTAACCATCTTGAACATAAAAAATACCAATGCTAACGGCAATAGATTAGGCATGATTTTGTCAAACAACGAAGCTTGAAGCTCTACCGTTTTACCACCGAGCTCTAAGGATGCTGTCGTCTGTAACTTGATAAATGTTGCCGATAGTGCGCCGATTACGAAAATACCCATGATATTGGCAGCTTTTGCCAACTTTTCTGTTGCATCACTCATGTTTACCATCGCTGCAGTACCAGCACGGTATCCCATGAACATCAAACCAAAATAAACAAAAAAGTGCACAATCTGATACAGCAGGAAGAAAACAAACGGACCAGCAATCGATCCTTCAATGGCAATCGACGCCCCCAGTGCTAATGTCAATGGCATCAACGTCATGTGGTCGATCGCATCGCCAATACCACCGGTAGGGCCCATACCAGCCACTTTCATTACGTTGACAGTAGACGGTTTTTCTTTATTCTCTTCCATTGCGATAGCTGTACCTAGCAGGAAGGTAAATAATTTCGGACTTGCATTGAAGAACTGCAGATGATTTTTCAATGCTTTGGCTAGATCATTTCTATTATTACCATGAATCTTTTTTAAAGCAGGAATAATGGAGTACGCAAAACCACCACCCTGCATTCGTTCAAAGTTGAAGTTGCCCTCCATAAACAAGCCACGTAAAGAACAGATCCACAAATCTTTCTTGGTGATGACTTTACGTACAGCGGTATCTTCATAAGCATCGATATTATCTACCAATGAATGATTTTTTACTTGAGATGCCTCGACATTGTTCCTCAGTGGAGACATTGTAATATCAGATGCCATCTTCAAATTCCTCTGCTTGCTTGTTTGAGTTGGTATTTCCACTAAAGAAGTAATAAAGTGCTGCGGCAGATGCGCCCAAGATTGCAACAGCCATGATTGGCAACTTCAAGTAGGTTGTCATTACAAAACCGATAAAAAACACCCCTGCAACTTCTTTGGACCACATGATTTTTAGCAGCATGGCGAAACCAATCGCCGGCACCATTTTGGCACCGATGCCCAACCCTTCAAGTAATACTGTTGGTGCATTTTCATCTATCCAGGCGGCACCGTGCTCCCCAAAATAGACTGTCATAAATGCAATGACAGCGTAGAGCATGGAGCGTAGTGAGATTGTCGCTATCAATAATCGATCGATACCAGATGCATCAGCCTGTTCAGCGTAACGATCCACCTTGCCCATAGTGAAAGAAGTCAATGCAAAGAAACCAATCACTAGCATCTGCATCAGGACTGCGATGGGCATCCCGACACCCATAGCCACTTCTGCGGATTGACCAGTCATCACAGCAAATGCGACTGCTGCGATGGTGCCCATTGTGACATCAGGTGGCTGAGCACCTGCGTTAGGTACCAATCCTAACCAAGCTAACTCCAGAGTAGCCCCCGCAACCAAGCCAATTTGCATATCCCCCATAATCAATCCAACTACCGGACCGGTTATAATCGGGCGGTGGATATTTAGTGCGACATCATATTTATCGATACCACAAAAAAATGCCCATATTGCGACAAGCATAGCTTCGAAAAACATGCTTAATTCCTTTTTGAAAGTAAATGTAAATATATCTTATTTTTTAATGTCAGGCGGCGCCGTTAACCAGTTCAAAGATATCCAATGCGTTTTGATCAGGTGTATTTTGAACCGTGCAACATACCCCCTTTTGGGTCATACTCTCAAATGCTTTAATATCATTATCATCAACAGACACTGTTTTTGCGATTTGCTTCTTGCCTTCATGATAATGCATATTCCCGATATTGCAGTGGGTGATCGGAACCCCTCCCTCTACCAAACGAGCAACATCTGTCGGGTTATTACAAAGAATAAATATTCGCTGTTTATCTGATGCATTATGAATCACATCAATTGTCTTTTTAATAGTAAAAAATCTAACTGCATATTCTCCACCTGCGGAAGCTTTCATACCAGCTTGCATAAAGGCAGCATTGGGGCCTTCTGCTGCATCATCATTAGCAACAAGAATCAGATTCGCCTCTGTGTGTTTACCCCATGTGATACGAATTTGTCCGTGTAACAAACGTTCATCAATCCTAGTCCATACAATATTTGGAGTTGTCATATATTTCATTCCTATGTTATAGGCATACCGGCATATATGCAGGCAACACACTAAGCCATCTGATTAAATTAACTAGCAACATCATTATGCTTGCAGGCACATACCTGATGTCGTTATTCGTCCCCGCCGCACTAACTGTGTTTTACTTAGCTTAACGCCAGTCCAGACATTAATAAATTGAAAGAAAACGAAAATGAGATCGCTTTCACGAAGTTAATAAAAAGACATCGAAAGAAGGAAGCCTCCCCAATGCTTTTTCTAACTGGTTAATTTCTTCTATAAGAATGCATCTCACTTGCGGCTAGTAAACAGATGAATCCAGCTCATTGCAGTACGTTAATAGACGTCAACAAACGGATATACATCGCAGGCAATAGATAACCTATCCAAATCAAATACGGTTCTCACTCATACACATACGGATTTTCGCCTCGACTACTTCCTCCATGGCGGCCATGGCGGGCACCAGATACTGGCGCGGGTCGCTGGCATCCGGATGGGAGCCAAGGAAGGCTTTCATCGCATCGGCGAAGGCGATCTTCAGTTCGGTCGCAACGTTGACCTTGCAGATCCCGAGTTCGATGCAGCGGCGCACATCGGCCTCCGGTACGCCGGAGGCGCCGTGCAGCACCAGCGGAATATCTACCTGCTCGCGAATGGCGGCGAGGCGGGCGAAGTCGAGGCGGGGCTCCTCCTTGTAGAGGCCGTGTGCGGTACCGATGGCCACGGCCAGCGAGTCGATACCGGTACGGCGGACAAACTCGGCCGCCTTCAGCGGATCGGTAAATTTGGCATTTGCGGCATCGACAATGAGGTCATCTTCCTGACCACCCAGCTGGCCCAGTTCCGCTTCAACGCTGGCGCCCATGCGATGGCAGAAAGTGACCACACTGCGTACTTTCTCGATGTTCTCTTCAAACGGAAAGTGCGAGGCATCGATCATGGCCGAGCGAATGCCCGCTTCGACCTTGTTGTGGATGTCCTGCTCGTCTTCGTGGTGATCCAGATGCAGCACCAGCGGGATGCGGTACTCATGAGCAGCTGCCTGACAGATGGAGACCAGATATTCGACCCCGGCATGGCGATAGGTGCCCGGGGTGCCAGCCAAGATCACCGGAGAGCGCATGCGAGCGGCGGTGCGAGCCACCACCTGCACGGTTTCCAGGTTGTGGATGTTGAAAGCCGGTACGGCGTAGCCACGGCGCTGGGCATCTTTGAGCATTTCATGGGAAGAGATCAGATACATAGTGACTCCTGAGCGTCCTGATTGACGCGAGATCCTGAGAAAAGGGAGGAAAGGTTGGTCGGATTTATCTCCCGGCCAGCCACCCAGATGTGTTGTTGATTGAGTTCAGTGGTGAGGGCGAGCAGGTTGGCCTGTTTGCCAACTGCCAGTGAACCGAGACGATCGGCAATGCCGAGCATCTTTGCTGGTGCCAGCGAGGCCATTGCGATGGCTTCATCGAGCGGCACATCCGCCAGCTGCACCATGTTGCGTACGGCGCCAAGCAGGGTGAGGGTGCTGCCCGCCAGACCGCCGGTTTCAGTGCGTACCACGCCGTTTTTCATCTCGACCCGATAGTTGCCAAGCAGATAGTGACCGTCGGGCATACCGGCAGCGCGCATCGCATCGGTGACCAAGAGCAGGCGCTGGCCAGCGCAGCAGTGACAGAGCTTGAGCACGCTCGGGTGGAGATGATGGCCATCGGCGATCAGCTCCAGCCAGGCTGCGGGATGGACAAGGCCCGCACCGACCATGCCGGGTTCGCGGTGGTGCAGGCCGCGCATGCCGTTAAAGCAGTGCACCAGCCCGGAGGCGCCTGCCGCCAGTGCCGCCATGGTGGTGTCGTGATCCGCCGCCGAGTGACCCAGCATTACCCGCACGCCGTTTGCGGCAAGATGGTGAATGGCCGCGATGGCGTTGGGCTTTTCCGGTGCCAGCGCGACCACCTTCAGGCTGCCGCGCGCCAGCTGTTGCAGGTGGGTCAGTTCGGCAATATCCAGCTCCCGAAACAGCGCCTGATCGTGGGCGCCCTTGTTGTCCGGAGTGAAGTAGGGCCCTTCGAGATAGCAGCCGAGCAGCTCGGCGCCCGGCATGCCGCGGGCAACGCTATCGGCAATGCGAGCAAGGGCTTGCTCTATCTCGGGGAGTGGGGCGGTGACCGTGGTGGCAAGAAAAGCACCGACTCCTTCTGCCGCCTTGGCCATCGACAAGGTAGCCAAGGCATTGCCATCGCTATCCATGACATCGACGCCAGCTCCGCCGTGGACATGACCGTCGATCAGCGCAGGCACCAGCAGCTCGACATCAAACCCCATATTTTCTTGAGAGAGAGAGCCTATCGCCGTTATCCAGCCATTCTCATGCTCTAGCCAGCAGGCCTCTCGCCAACCTGTTTCGGTTAACAGATGGCGCGCCCTGATCCGCTCGACCATTAAAGATCCTCCCCTGTCGGGTAATTAATGCCATCATTCCTGACACCGCCTGAATAAAGCTTTCCCAACTCTGAACGCATAGAGTGGGTCCATGCTCCTGTGAATTGGAACCAGTTCACAGATGGATAACTTTGCTTCAGTAAACTGTTGCACATGACGGTTTACTCAAGTTCTGCTCGGGATACGGATAGATTGTGACCCCCTGCACGACTCGATTAACACGACCGCTCGGACATGGATTATCCGGATTGATACCAAGCATCATGGATGTATGGAATGCGTAGAACTGGGCATAAAGCAGGTAACAAAATGCCAGCTCTGCATCATCGCCGCGCTGAGTCTGTGGAAGGTAAATATATTCACCAGCCTCAATCCGATTGTCAGGAATATCGGCCAGGGCAACAACTCGTGCAGCAACACCATCACGACGCAGCTCATTTAACAAATCAAGGTCATATTGTCGTGTATAGGGATCATTGGAGATCATCTGCACGATTAAAGTATTGCTATCGACCACTGATTTTGGTCCGTGACGAAATCCGGTAGGAGAATCGAACATGGCAATCAACCGCCCACTGGTCAGCTCCAGCAACTTAAGCGCTGCTTCTTGTGCAACACCCTGCAGACTGCCACTACCAAGATAGATAACTCGTTGTGGGAGTGGTTCATTCCATGCAGGCACCGTTTGAACGACCTGTTTCAGGATGGCCTCACTGACGCCTGCCAGTGAAGTGCAAGCATGCTGGTTGAACCGTTTCGGCAAAAATACAGTCAAGCAGGTCAACATCATGCTGGTGAGACTACTTGTCATGGCAAAACTACGATCATTGGTCTGAGGCGGCATCAACAGTGCCAGTGATCGACCCTCCTTCTGACAACGCTGATATAGTTTCCCTTCAGCATTGCAAGTGAGAACCAAGTGGTAACATTTGCTTACCAAACTGCTAGCCAAATCAACAGCTGCCACACTTTCAGGACTGTTTCCCGAACGGGCAAACGAAACAAGTAACGTCGGGGTATCTTGGTCCAGATACTCTTTTGGATCAGTAACAATATCTGTGCTGGGGATCGACTCCACTCTACCGTTAAGACGTGCCGATAAATAAGGGGCCAACGCACGCCCCGCAAAAGCAGATGTCCCTGCGCCGGTCAGAATAATTCGCAGATTACCTTGCATTAGTAAGGGAGTAATAAACTGATCTATGGCGTTTCTTTCCTTATCGACCATGCCTAATGTTTCTAACCATGTCGCAGGCTGTTGTTGAATTTCACTCGCAGTAGCAATTCCTTTGGCTGCGATTAATGTTTCTTTTTCATAACCAAGAATCATGACTGTAATACCTCACATAGCCATTTCAGGCTGGGGACAGCAAGCCCGAGAATAGTGCCGCAGCACTTCCTGAACCTGATCAAGAATCAGACTGTGGGGATCTGCAGAAAGCAGCCCCTCACGCACTTTTTGATATTGGATTGGTAGATACTGACTCAGCAGTGGCAATGGAATTTGCTCTTGTTCAAGATTGGCCAACAGACAGGCATACGCTTCATCTACCCGCTGCTCAGGCCAGTAGTAACGAATCCGATCCGAATAGCTGTAACCTCGAGCCAGACGTCTGTCATTAGGACTCCCCTGATAGTGGCTTTGCCAATATCCAGGCTGCTCCAACATGGTCTGCTCGAGCACATCACGTAGTCTTGAACAAGCACTAGCAGTCACTAATTCCGATTCAATAGCAGCCAATGAGAACAACGCTTCACGCAAAGCAAACGTGAGTGCAGGCCCGACCTTGAGAATTGCAAAGTGATCACGTACTAACTGCTGGTAAGCCTGAGGTGTTTGATAATCCGTCGAGTGGGCTTCAAACACCATGTGGGGGTATTCCTTGATCATCAGACTCAAGCCAATAGCCTTGCCACTTTGATAATCAACCACTCTCGTATGATCAAATTCAACGCCCGGCTGCACGACTAACGCAATGACCCGTGACCATACATCCCCCAAACCTTGACGAGTAAAGGCCGCTCGATGTGCTTCCAATGTATAACGCGCAGCCTGAGGTGTTGTTACCGCAAGTTCTGAGAGATCTTCATGCGCCCCACCAGGAACGGGGACTTCGGTGCCAATCACATAAATCAGGTCGCAGCGCCCAAACTTCTCGTAACAAGTACGCTCAGCGACTACCGCAAGCCTAGCTGCACGTTCGGCAACCACTTCATCACTGAGTGATAAAGGGTCATCGGAACAAGCCATACTGCAGTCAAGATGGATTTTTTTGAAACCTGCCGCCACATATGTGGCAATAAGCGTTTCTGCATGTGCCATGGCTTCGGAAGCAGAAAGTCCCTGCCATCGATTTGGACCCAAGTGATCGCCACCAAGGATCACCATCTCACGCTCAACACCACAGCGATCTGCCAACTGGTATAAACGTTCGCGAAAATCTGCAGGTGTCATACCGGTATAGCCACCAAATTGATCCACTTGATTAGAGGTGGCCTCTACCAGCAGAACGTTTCCTTCTATCTTAGCCAGCGTTAATGCAGCTTCCAGCACTAACGGGTGAGCAGAACATACCGAGGTGATGCCAACTGCTTCCCCATTCTTGTTTCTTTCTATTAACTGAGCGATACCTTTCACTTCTCCTCCAAGGCCATCGAAAAACTAGCAGTGACATTTCATTTCTTTTCTAAAAAGATAAACCTGACGAAAACGAAATGAAATGAAATGACATGTTTTTTATGAGCCAGATCACGAAAAACAAAAGGAAAAGAAAGGGCTTTGACTGAAGTGATTTTTTTGTCACAAAGCGCAAGGCCAAGACTTGATTTGGATTGTCCACTAAGCGTTAATACGCAAAATGCAATAAAGTGAAAGTCCATGTGCAGACAGGACAACTAATACGGACAGAGCGGAATAATGCAAATTACCGAGAAAAGTACTATCGGCACCAGTGAACGCCGTGAGCGTATCATCCAGCAACTACGTAGCCATGGCAGCGTACAAGTCAATGACTTATCAGCACAGTTTCAGGTATCTACCGTCACCATTCGCAACGATCTGGCATTCTTGGAAAAACAAGGGATTGCTGTACGCGCCTACGGGGGCGCTCTGTTGTGTGAACCCAATCAGGCCGTCCCCGAGCGAACCATTGCCGACAAAAGTGTGCTCAACACGCCGGTCAAACAGCGGATCGGCGCGCTGGCAGCCACACTGGTACAACCCGGGAGTCGACTTATCCTCGACTCGGGCACCACGACGCTGGAGGTGGCTCGTCATCTGCGCGAACATCAGGAGATCCTGGTGATGACCAACGGTATGAACGTAGCCAATGCACTGCTGGAGGCAGAGGGGGTCGAGCTGCTGATGACCGGCGGTCAACTGCGCCGCAAATCACTCTCGTTCTATGGGGCACAGGCCGAGCAATCCCTGCAAAACTACCATTTTGACCAGCTGTTTCTCGGGGTGGATGGCATCGACCTCGAGCGCGGCATCAGTACCCATCACGAGGATGAAGCGCGCCTTAACCGCTGCATGTGTCAGGTTGCCAAGCAAATCATTGTGATCACCGACTCCAGCAAGTTTCGTCGCTCCAGCCTGCATAGGATCATTGATACTCAGCGCATCCATACGCTGATCACCGATGACGCCCTGCCTGCTGAACTACTAAAAGGTTTACATGATATCGGGATCGAGGTCCTGCTGGTACCGGCGGATCCCCACTGATCAAAGCAGCATTACTTTAGCCTCCAAACACCACGGTCAGGGTCATACCGATACTCATACGGTCACCTCTGGCGAGTAACCGTAAACCGGGATAGCCGGCTAGGTGATGGCCATTTGCGACTTGGCTCTGGGGCTTCAGACAGACGAAGCAACTCCCCTCATCGGGCTGGTAAAGCATCAGGATGTAGTGGTCAACTAAATCCGGACACTTGGTTAGGCCATTCTTCGGCTTTTGCTGGCGGTATCCCGTCATTGTGGTGATGTGGACGCCGCCAGTTGTAGTAATCCATCAGGTAATAACTGATATCTCGTTTCGCCTCTCGCAAGCTCATATATCCCATAGCCGGGAGCCACTCTGACTTCAGGCTTCTGAACAGTCGCTCCATCGGGGCGTTATCCCAGCAGTTTCCACGACGACTCATGCTCTGGGTTATGCGATAACGCCACAGTCGTTGCCGAAATGCCCGGCTGCCATATTGGCTGCCCTGGTCGGAGTGAAATAGCACACCGGATGGGCA